>CAXTSK010000241.1:0-7699 GCA_964246655.1 uncultured Pyrinomonadaceae bacterium | reverse complement strand
CACCGCGAGCCCCTTCGACGTGCGCACGTCCGCCGGGGCCTCGTTCGCGCGCGTGCAGGCGCGCGTCACGGATCGCACGGGCCGCGCCGTCACCGGCCTCACGGCTAAAGATTTCACCGTCACCGAAGGCGGCGTCGAGCGTGCCGTGCGCGAAGTGACGCCGACGACCGCGCCCTTCAACCTCGTCCTCATGCTCGACGTTTCGGGGAGCGTCGAGGAGCGCATCGACTTTATCCGCAAGGCCGCGCTCGCCTTCCTCTCGACGGCTGGCCCGCAGGATCGCATCGCCATCGTCTCCTTCCGCGACGACGTGCAGCTCGTCTCCGAGTTCACCAACGACCGCGGCGTGCTCATCGAGCGCATCAAGGACATCCAGGCGGGCGGAGCCACGTCGCTCTACGACGCGCTCGGCTACTCGCTCGTGCACGTGCTCAGACCCTTGCGCGGCGAGCGCACGGGCGTCGTGGTGCTTTCGGACGGCGACGACAACCGCTCGTTCCTCTCGTTCCCGGTGGTTGTCGATGCGGTCTACGAGACGGGCGCCATCATCTACCCGCTCTACGTCCCTTCGGGGCTCATCCCCTCTTCGAGCGCGCCCGCGGCCTCCACGACGCTCGACCCGACGCGCACGCGCTTTCTCACGCTCACCTCGCGCGCGGAGGAAGAGGGCGCGCGGCTCGCGGAGGTCTCGGGCGGAAAGTACTACCCGATCACGCGGCTCGAACAGTTGCAGCGCGCCTACGACGACGTGGCCGCGCAACTGCGCACGGCCTACACGATTACATATGAGACCGACGCGGCCGCGCGCCCCGATTCGCGCGTGCGCGTGAAGGTCTCGCGCGACGGCGCGAACGTGCGTCTGAGCCCCGCGGTCGCCGTCTCGGCCGCGGCGACGGCGACGACCCCCTCGCAGTAGTTTTTCGACGAACAAGGGGCGAGATGTTTCTACCTTCTTCGGTCGTGCGCCGCGCGAGACTTCTCTTCCTGGCGCTGCCGCTCGCGCTGGTCCTCGCATCAATCTGCTTGGCCGTCGCGCGCGCGCAGGAGCCCGCGCCCGCTCAGCCGCTTCAAGAGCCCAGCCCGACACAGACGCCGACGCCAACTCCGACTCCGACTCCTACGCCGACGCCGAGCCCGTCTCCCACTCCCGACGATACCGAGCCTGTCGAGCGCATCGACACAGACCTGACGAACGTGCTGCTGACGGCGACGGACAAGAAGCGCCGTTTCGTCACGACGCTGCGCCCCGAAGACCTGCGCATCACGGAGGACGGCGTCGAGCAGAAGATTGAGACCTTCGAGCAGGAGACGGACGCGCCGCTCTCGCTCGCGCTGCTCGTCGATGTCTCCTCCTCGCAGGAGAAGGTCTTGAAGGACGAGCAGGCGGCGGCGGCGGGCTTCATCCGTTCCATCCTCCGGCCCGCGCAAGACACGGCGGCCGTCCTCTCCTTCACAGGCATCACGCGCCTCGAACAGGGGCCGACCGGAGACGCCGCGGGCCTGCTCGCGGCCATCGGCGCGGTCAAAGTCCCGATGCGCCGCTCCGACTGCGGCGACCCCGACATCCCGGATGACGTGCGCCTGCGCTGCTCGACCGGCGCGTGGGACGCCGTCGTCCTCTCCATCCGCGAGGTGCTTTCGAAGACGCCGGAGCACTCGCGCCGCGCCATCCTCCTGCTCTCCGACGGCGACGACCACAGCAGCCGCGTGCGCCTCTACCAGGCCGTCGAGTACGCCGTGCGCCACAACACGGTCGTCTACTCCATCGGCATCCGCGACAAAGACCTCGACGAGGGCGAGATGCGCAAAGACTTCCTCAACAACCTCTCCGAGCAGACCGGCGGCCGCGCCTTCTTTCCCAAACGCCCCGCCGACCTCCCCGCCGCCTTCGCGCAGATCGAGCAGGAGTTGCGCGCGCAATACCTCATCACCTACACCCCCACCAACCGCACCCGCGACGGCTCCTACCGCCGCCTCCAAATCGACATCACCAACCCCCAGCTCAAGAAGCAGAACCTCCGCCTCTATTACCGGCAGGGCTACTACGCGAAGACGGAGTAGGCAGTTTTCAGTTTCCAGTTTTTAGTTTTCAGCAAACCCGTTCGCCGCCCCCGCCCGGCGCTGAAAACTGAAAACTGAAAACTGAAAACTGCCCTCTTGCCTTTTCATCACTCATCCTTCATCCTTCCCTTCACGATGTCACGCCCCTTACTCATGTCTCTGTTCGACGAGACGGAGCGCCGGCCGCTGTCGGTCTCAGAGTTGACCTCGCAGGTGCGCGGGGCGCTTGAGAACCGCTTCGCGTCCGTGTGGGTCGAGGGCGAGATTAGTAACTTCAGGCAGGCCGCGTCGGGCCACTGGTACTTCACCGTGCGCGACGCGAGAGCGCAGCTGCGCTCGACCTGCTTCCGCGGCGTCAACGCGCGCATACGCTTCCGCCCGTCGGACGGGCTGCTCGTGCGCGTCCGTGGGCGGATGACCGTCTACGAGCCGCGCGGCGAGTACGAGTTAATAGTTGAAGCATTAGACCCGGTCGGCGCGGGCGCGCTGCGCGTCGCCTTCGAGCAGTTGAAGGAGCGGCTGGCCGCCGAAGGGCTGTTCGACGAGTCTGTAAAGAGAGAGCTGCCGCTGCTCCCGCGCCGCGTGGGCGTGGTGACGAGCCCGACGGGCGCCGCCGTCCGCGACATCATCCGCACGGTCGAGCGACGCACGCGCACCGTCAGCATCATCCTCGCCCCGACGCGCGTGCAGGGCGAAGGCGCGGGCGCCGAGATCGCGCGGGCGATACGCGCTCTCAACGAACATCACCTGCGCGCGCTCGAAGAAGGTCTGACGGAGGAGCAGGTCGATGTCATCATCGTCGGGCGCGGCGGCGGCTCGACGGAAGACCTCTGGGCCTTCAACGAGGAGGAGGTGGCGCGCGCCATCCGCGCGTCCGCCGTCCCCGTCATCTCGGCCGTCGGGCACGAGACGGATTTCACCATCGCCGACTTCGCCGCCGACGTGCGCGCCGCGACGCCGACAGCCGCGGCCGAGATCGTCGCCGAGCGCGAGGACGAAATAGGCGACTACGTCGAGCGCCTGACGCACGGCCTCGTCAACGCCACGCGCTACCGCGTGCTCGCCGGGCGCGCGCGCGTGCAGGAGGCGGCGATGTCGCCCGGCTTCGACGAGGTTCGGATGCGTCTGCGCGTCGCGCGCGAGGAACTGGACGACGTGCGCTGCCGTCTGGAGAACCGCGCGGGGGATTTGAGCCGCGCGGCGCGTAGAAGGCTCGAAGCCGTCAGAAGTAAGTTGTCACCGGCCGGCGTGGCCGCGTCGGCTTCGCGCACGCGCGTGCGTTTGGCGGTGGGCGGCGCGGCGTTGGAGACTGCGGCGCGTGCGCGGCTCGACGACGCACGAAGGCGCTTGGGCCTGGCCGTCGCTTCGCTCGACGCGATGTCGCCGCTGGCGGTGCTCGGGCGCGGCTACGCTCTGGCGCAGGACGAGCGTGGCCGTGTGCTGCGCTCCTCGCGCGCGGTGAGCGCGGGCGAGGCCGTGCGCGTGCGTCTCGCCGAAGGCTCTCTGCGCTGCCGCGTGGAAGAGGTCGAAGGGAACTGAAAGAACGAGGGAGCCCGGGGGAGGACTGATGACGCAGGGACGCAGGAGCCGCATCGTCATCGACGTTGACCGCATGCGCGCCGAGGCGCAGGCGAAGAAGGGGCGCGGCTTCGGACGCGCGAAGCGCGTGCTGGGCGTGACGGGGCTCGTCGTCGTCGGCGCCCTGCTCGTCCTGCTCGTCGGCTCGTACATGTGGTATCAGGGCTTCAAGAAGAGCCCGCCTTACAGCCTCGCGCTGCTCGTCGATGCGGCGCAGCACGACGACGTGCAGGCGGTCGAGACGTTGATTGATGCTGACCAGATCGCGCAGGGCTTCGTCCCGCAGGTCATCGACAACCTCGCGGGCACAGGCTCGCAGCTCCCGCCGCAGGCGCGCGCGTCCCTGACGGCGACGCTGCCCGCGCTCCTGCCGCGCGTGCGCGAGACGATGCGCGACGAGATCGCGCGCGCGATGAAGGGGCTCTCGCAGAACGAGGCGTCGAACCTGCCCTTCTTCGTCAAGGCGCTCGGCGTGCGCCAGATGGCGACCGTGGTCGAGCGCGGCGACGCCGCGACCGTCACCGTCAAGGCGGGCGACCGGCCGGTTGAACTCTCGATGCGCCGCGACGGCGAGCGCTGGAAGCTGGTTACGGTCAAAGACCCGCAGCTCGCCGCCGGCATCGCCACGCGCCTCGCCCAGAGCCTCCCCGCCGCGCCGCCGCCGCCGCAGAACCAGCCGCGCCGTAAGGGAAGGTAAATGGAATGATGAGTGATGAATGATGAATGTCTCAACATGACTATATTCATCATTCATCACTAAACAAAGAGATGCCGAAACGAGAACAAGTTAAAACCGCCGCGCCGGCGAGCTTCGAGGCGCAGCTCGCGACGTTGGAGCGCATCGTGAGGGAGTTGGAGCGCGGCGAATTGCCTCTGGAGCAGAGCCTCGACCTGTTCGAGCAGGGCGTGAGGCTTTCGCGCGAGTGCCAGGAGCGTCTGAACGAGGCCGAGCGGCGCATCGAGGTGCTGCTGCGCGGCGGCGACGGCGCGACCATCGCGGTGCCGTTCGAGTCGGGAGAGCTGATCGAGGACGAGGGCGACGCGGATGACGACACCGTCTTCTGACGCTTCCGCCCCGGCCGCACACGCAGGCGCGCGCGAGGCCCGGCCAGAGGAGGTACGCGCCTACGCCGGACGCGTGCGCGCGGACGTGGAGGCGGAGTTGGACCGCTTAGTCCCGGCCGAGTCGGCAGACCCGCCGTCGGTACACGCCGCCATCCGCTGGAGCCTCTTCGCGCCGGCCAAGCGCTTCCGCCCGCTGCTCGTCACAGCGTCCGGAGAAACGTTCGGCGCACCACGCGAGCAGTTAATCCGAACCGCCTGCGCCTTCGAGCTGCTGCACACCTATTCGCTCGTTCACGACGACCTGCCCGCGATGGACGACGACGACCTGCGGCGCGGCCGCCCCACCTGTCACGTCAAGTTCGGCGAGGCCACGGCCATTCTCGCGGGCGACGCCTTGCAGACCTTAGCCTTCCAGACCATCGCCGAGGACGAGACGCTCGACGCTCGCTTGCGCGTCCGCTTGGTCGCGGGGCTTGCGCGCGCCGCGGGGACGCCCGAGGGGATGGTCGCCGGGCAGGCGCACGACCTCGCAGCCGAGGCGCGCACCGACGTGGACGGCGGAGAGCTTGAACGCATCCACCGGCGCAAGACCGGCGCGCTCATCGCGGCCGCCGCGCGCGCGGGCGCGCTCGTCGCGGGCGCGAGTCGGGATGAGGTGGAGGCGGTCAACGCTTACGCGCTCGACCTCGGGCTGCTCTTTCAAATCACCGACGACCTTTTGGACGTGACGGCGACGGCGTACGACCTCGGCAAGACGCCGGGCAAGGACGCGCGCGCGAACAAGGCGACCTACCCGGCGCTCTACGGACTCGAAGCGGCACGCGCGCGCGCACACGAAGTTTTTGAGAGCGCCTGCGCCGCGCTCGATACAATTCACACGCCGACGCCGATGCTCCGCGGCCTCGCGCGCCTCGTCCTCGAAAGGGAAAAGTAGGCGGCAGGCAGATGGCAGTAGGCAGTTAAGAAAGGAAGTCTACCCAAACAACCTGAGTAAAAGAACCGGAGGCGGCGAGTTCCAAGCGCGCCGCCTCCGGTTCTTTAAGACGCGTTCCTGTGAGAGTCTTCTTGCCTTCAACTGCCTACTGCCATCTGCCTGCCGCCTACTGATTCAGGAACGTGACTTCGCCGTCCACGACGCGGGCGAGGTAGCGGCCGTCGCGCATGACCCAGGCGACGCGGCGCCCCGCACGCGCCAGCTCGGCCCACTCGCTCGACTTCTTCGGGTTCTGTTCGACGAGGACGCAGTCGTTGGGGAGTTCGACGTGGCGCAGGCCGGACTGCCGGAAGCGTTGGACGCCGCGGCCGCCCGCGAAGAGCTTCTCGAAGGCGACGAGGATGACGCCCGCCTCCAGCACGTCTTCCGCTGCGGCCCTGTTGCTTTCTGCCATAAGGGGTAAAGCTTCAGGAGGGTTGGCCGGCGCCGGTCGGGCCGTCGCCGTCGTTGTCGCCGCCGCGGCGCGCGAAGCTGTTGACCAGCTCGATCAGCTCCTTGGCGCGGAAGGGCTTTGAGATGTACGCGTCGAAGCCCGCTTCGAGGGCGCGGAGCCTGTCCTGGTTGGCGGCGAAGGCGGTGACGGCGACGCAGGGGACGGCGCGCGTGCGCTCGTCGGCGCGCATCTCGCGCAGCAGCCCCCAGCCGTCGAGCGATGGCATCGAGAGGTCGATCAGCGCGACCGCGGGCGCCTCCTCGCGCGCGGCGTCGAGCGCCTCGTGCCCGTTGCGCGCCTCGCGGATGTGGTAGCCCTCGCCCTCCAGCATCAGGCGCAGGAGTTCCCGGTTGTCGTCGTAGTCGTCGGCGATGAGAATGCTCTCGGGCATCGTCGGGAAGTCCACCTGAATGCGTTCTCGGGGAGAGCGTGCCGGGCGCTGGGGGGCGCGCCGGCCTACCGGCCACAGATGATAAATCGAAAATGGAAAATCGCAAATGCGAAACGGCCAAAAATGAGTCTCTTGACACCCTTTAGCCGTGGCGTCCATAATCCGGAGTGCCCGCGGCCCGGGCGTTTTCGGCGGGCGCGCCGGGCCTCGCCGGGCGGGTTACGCCCCCCTCTTAAAGCCGTTCCCGCGGCGCTCAAGACTCCGCGCCGAACCAAAACACGCCTACAAAGGAGAGAGTGAACGTGTCCAGCGTTGACTTGGAAAAGAGCTTGCGCGCCGACGTGGAGTCCTACGTCGCGCAGCGCACCAGCGGTCTGAAGGAGGAGCTGGAGCGTCTGCGCGCGCAGCTCAACGAGGCCCTCGGCCGAATCTCCGAGCGGCTCGAAGAGCCCGCCGCCGAGGGCGACGCGCCGCTGGCCGTCGCCGTCTCCGAGCATTTGCGCCGCATGAAGGTGCTGGCCAACGCGCTCCTCGACGGCATCGAGGCCGCGGCCGCCGAGTCGGCGCGCGCCCGCGCCTCCTCCGACATCGCGCTCATCAAGGCCGCCGTGGACGAGCTGGACGCGCAGCGCACGCAGGCCGAGATGCTGAGCGCGCTCGTCAACCGCGCGGCCGCCTTCGCCCCGCGCGTCGCCTTCTTCGTCGTCAAGAACGACCGCGCGACGGGGTGGCGCGCGCGCGGCCTGGAAGGCACGGTCGGCGACGACACGGTGCGCGAGCTGTCTCTGGCGCGGGCAACGGGCTGGCCAACGTGATCACCGGCGGAGCGGGCAACGACCAGCTCTCCGGCGGCGGCGGGGCCGACACGCTGGTGGGCGGCGGCGGCGGCGACATCTACACCGTGGCCGACGCCGACGACACGGTGCGCGAGCTGTCTCTGGCGGTCGAGTCGCACACGCTCCTGGGCGAGGTCGTGCGCACGCGCTCGACGGGGGCCGGCGAGCCCGGCTCGCACGCCGCAGACCACACCATCTACCAGCACTTCGGCGGCGAGCCGCCGCACCGCATGGTCGCCGTGCCCTTGGTCGCGCGCGAGAAGGCCGTGGCCGTGCTCTACGCCGACAGCGCCGGGCAGGACGCGGACGCCGTCAACCTCGAAGCCATCGAGACACTGGTG
>CAXTSK010000240.1:369-7716 GCA_964246655.1 uncultured Pyrinomonadaceae bacterium | reverse complement strand
CCGCGCGCGCCGAAGTCGCGCCCTGTCCGGACGCGCCGCCCTCGACTGCGGCCGCAGTCTGCGCGGTCGTCTGCGCCGTCTGCTGCTCGACGCGGGCGCGCTTCGCGACCTCGCGCTGCGTCGAGAGGTCGATGCCGATCAGGTTCTTGAGCTTGCTCAGGAGCGCGGGGACGACGACCGTCTGCGCCGTGCGCGAGAGCTCTTCGAGCGCGCGCTCGCCGAGCGTCGAAAGCTCGTCCTGTAGCTTGTCGTAAGCCTTCGTCTCCTTGAAGCGCGCGATCAGGCCCGGCCCCTTCGGCTCTTCCTCCTCCTCCTCGGCGGCGGCCGGGGAAGAAGAAGCGTACGCAGTGAGAGCCTGCGGCTGCGGCGCGGTCGGCGCCTGGTAGCCGCTGCTGTAGGATGGCCGCGGCTCCGGCCCCACGTCCGCGCCATGTCCGCCCGCCGCCGCGCGCCCGAGCACGGGCTGCGCCGCGTAGGAGCGCGAGACCTTGAGGTCGTTGTCGAAGGCGCCGTTCTCTTCGTAGTCCTCGTCGCCGTCGCCGCCGCCCTTGAAGGCGCCCATCACCGTGTAGCCGATGAATGTGCCGACGGCGAAGGCCGTCAGCGTAAAGGGGAGCGTGTGCCGCTTGTATTGCTCGCGCCAGTCGAGCGTGTCGCTGATGTTCTCTTTCACCTGCTGGTACTGTGTCACCACCGTGTCCTTGATCTCCGTAACGGTTTGGGAAATGGATTCGCGCGCCTCCTCCATGCGGCGCTGAAGTGCCGCCTTGGTCTGGTCAACGTCATCGTCGGCTGAGTCGGTCGCGCGCGCCAAGCCTACATTTCTTTCTTCAGCCATTGCTTGTCCTTTCTGATCTCTTCGAGGGTCGTCGTCGGCACCGGGTTGTAGGCGGCCAGCTTGTTCTTCATCACGAGGACGATGACGCCGCCGAGGACGACGTAGAGGACACCCGTGATGAGGAAGCCGAGGCCGTAGCTTGTCGGCGTGAACCTCTGCGCCGCGCCCGCGTCGTTCGCGAAGAAGTTCGAGATGAAGAACGCGACCGCGACGTTGACGAGCGCGAACCCGATGAGCGCCACCATCGCCCCGAGGGCCGTGAAGGCCCCGTTGCGCGCGTAGAAGGAGGCGTCCTCCTTCAACTCGACCTTAACCAGGCTGAGCTTGGTATCGACGAGGCGCATCACGTCGTCGCCCAGCTTGCCAATCAGCGCCGGCAGATTCTCCAACTCCACACCCGTCTGCGCCGGCGCGGGCACGTCCACCCGCCTTCTTTCAACTTCGGCCATCGCTCACACCCCTTTCAGTAGGTGTTGGGTGCTGGGTGTTAGGTGTTGGGTAAGACCCGGTGCCTTACCCGGCACCCAGCACCTAACACCCAACACCCTTCCCAACTACCTGCGCCCGCCGCGGACGAGGAGGCCGATGACGAAGCCGGCGGCGGCCGCCACCAGGAGCGCCTGCCCCGGGTTCTGCCGCGCGTAGTCCTTCGCCTGGTTGGCGTACTCGGCGTAGTCCACGTCGCGCAGCCCTTGAATCTTGTCGCCGACCACCGACGCCTTGTCGGTGATGTAGTCCTTAGCCGTCGTGGCCGCGTCCGCCACGCTCTGGCCGTACTGCTTAGCGCGGTCGGCGATGCCACCCGAAGCCGGGGCCGTCGCCGTGCCCGTGGCCGCGCCGCCGCCCGTCGTGCTGAGGCCGGTGCCGCCGCCCGTGGAGCCCGTGCTGCCCGTGCCGCCGCCGAAGTCGTTCTCGTTACCAGGGATGTTCTGTGACATTAGTTTTCTCTCCTCACAATGGTTCTTAAAGTCCGTCGCCCAGATGAAAGCGCGCGAGAGTCCGCTTTCGAAAAAAGCAATTCCCACCGTCCGGGTGCAAACGTCGTGCCGAGTGGCGCCCGACCGGCTCCTGCGAGGGAAAGGCCGCGGAAACGGCTCGGCCGCCCCGCGTCTTAAGAGTTCGGTTTTGTTGTGAAAATGTACGCGAAGAGAGTAGCACAAGGCTCGGAACAATACATCACGAAACTTTGACTGCCCTGTCGCCTTGACACTGAGCATGGAATCTTGTAAGTAAGTACTTACTTTTCTCCCGGTCTCGGAGCAGCAGAATTTAAGAGCATGACCAGACACACAGACACGGACTCCGGCGTCGCCACGCCGCCCCCGCCCGCGCAGCCGCAGCAGGCGCAGGCCGCCGGGCGCATGTGCGCCGACGAGCGCCGCCTACAGATCGCGGAGGTCGCGATGCGCCTCTTCTCGGAGCGAGGCTTCCGCGGCACCACCACCAAGGAGATCGCGCAGGCCGCGGGCGTCTCCGAGGCGATTATCTTCCGGCATTTCGCCACGAAGGAAGAGCTCTACACGGCCATCATCGACTACAAGGGCTGCGGCGGCGCGGGCGCGACCCCGGTCGCGGATCGCCCCGAGCAGCCCCCCTTCATCGACGAGTTGCGCGGCCTCGTCGCCGACGCGATGGAGGCCACGGACGACCTCGCGGTCTTCCGTGCGGCCGCGCTCCACATGCTCGACCATCACCAGTCCGACCCCGACTTCCTGCGCCTTTTGATGTATATCGCCTTGGAGAATCACTCGCTCGGGCAGGTCTTCTGGGACAAGAACGTGCGCGTGCTTTACGAGTTCCTCGGCAGCTACGTCCGCCGCCGCCAGCGCGAGGGCGCCTTCCGCGACGTTGACCCGTACGCAGCCGTGCGCGTCTTCCTCGGCTCGGTCATCCACCACTCGCTCGTCAACCTGCTCTGGGACAAAGACCCCGCGAGCCGCATCTTCCGCGTTACGAACGAGGAGGCCGCGCGCCAGTTCGCGGAGATACTCCTGCGCGGCAGCGCGGCCGACCACGCCGTCGGCGCCGAAGCGGCGAAGCGGCACGCGCGCAACCGCGAAGGCGGCGCCGACGTTAAGAACAACAGGGATAAGAACAAGAAGAGATGAACGCAATGATCTCCCGCAACCTTTTCAAGACGACGGCCGCGCTCGCACTCGTCGCGGCCCTGGGTTTGACGGCCGCCTCGTGCGGCGGCTCGCGCGCGCAGGCGAATAAGAAGCAGGCTGAGCCCACGCCCGCCGCGCCCGCGGCCGTGGACGTGACGACCGCGCCGGCCATCCAACGCGACCTCCCGCGCTTCGTCGAGGCGACGGGCAGCCTCGCCGCGGACGAGCAGACGGACGTGGCGCCGATTGTCGGCGGCCGCGTCGTCTCGGTCGGCGTAGACCTCGGAACTTACGTGCAGAAGGGGCAGGTCATCGCGCAACTCGACTCGGGCGACGCGCGCCTCCGCCTCGAACAGGCACAGGCGGCGCTCGCGCAGGCCAACTCCTCTGTCACGCAGGCCGAGGCGCGCATCGGGCTCGCGCCGGGTCAGCGCTTCGACCCGACGAAGGTCGCGGAGGTCGGCGCTGCCCGCGCCGCCTACGACCTCGCCGAGAAGAACCTGCGCCGCTATCAGCAGCTACTCGAATCGGGCGACATCTCGCGCTCGGCCTACGACCAGCAGCGCGCGCAACGCGACCAGCTGCGCGAGCAGTACCAGGCGGCGCTGACGCTCGCCAACCAGTCCTACGCCGCCGTGCAGACGGCGCGCGCCGCCGCGCAGTCCGCGCAGGTGCAGGTGCAGCAGGCGCAGAAGGGCATCCGCGACGTGACCATCTACGCGCCCATCAGCGGCTACGTCACCGAGCGCGCGGCCGACGTGGGCGAGTTCGTCTCGACCAGTTCGAAGGTCGCGACCGTCGCGCGCACGAACCCTTTGCGCGTCCGCATCGACATCCCCGAGCAGGCCATCTCGAACGTGCGCGTGGGGCAGAGCGTCTCGGTCTCCGTCAGCACTTACCCCGACCGCAGCTTCGCGGGTCGAATCGCGCGCGTCTCGCCGAGCGTGTCGTCAACCTCGCGCACGCTCACCGTCGAGGCCGAGGTCGAGAACGGCGAGAACCTGCTCAAGCCCGGCCAGTTCGCCACCATCCGCGTGCTCATGTCGCAGTCCGACCCGGCGATTCTCGTCCCCGCGCGCGCCGTGCGCACCGACGGCACGACCTCCCGCGTCTACGTCATACAGGACGGCGTCGCGCACGAGCACCTCGTCGCGGTCGGCCGTCAGGACGGCGACCTGATTGAGATCAAGGGCAACGTCCAGTCGAACGAACTCGTCGCCACCTCGAACGTCGAGCAGCTCGCCGACGGTGTTCCGGTCAGGCAGTAAACGGACAGATTCATAGGACAAGGCTGTCATGCAAAAGTTAGCTGAGATTTGTGTCCGTCGTCCGGTCTTCGCGACGATGTTGATTTTGTCGCTGGTGGTGGTGGGCTTCTTCTCGTTCCGGACGCTGGGCGTCGATCTCTTCCCGAAGATCGATTTGCCGACCATCACCGTGACGGTCGTCAATCCCGGCGCCGGCCCGCAGGAGGTCGAGACCGAGATCACCGACAAGGTCGAGGCCGCCGTCAACACCATCAGCGGCATCGACGAGTTGCGCTCGACCTCGGTCGAGGGCGTCTCGCAGGTCTTCATCACGTTCCTCCTCGACAAGAACGTGGACGTGGCCGCGCAGGAGGTGCGCGACAAGGTCGGGCTCATCCGCGGCGACCTGCCCGAGACGGCCGAAGACCCCATCATCCAGAAGCTCGACACCGACGCCGCGCCCGTCGTGCGCATTGCCGTCTCCGCCAACAAGAGTCTGCGCGAGGTCACCGACATCGCCGACAAGGACATCAAGGAGCGCATCGAGTCTCTGAACGGCGTCGGCAACGTCGAGATCGTCGGCGGCGCGACGCGCGAGATACACGTCTGGGTTGACCCGGACAAGATGCGCGCCTTCAACATCACTGTCCCCGAGGTGGTCGCTGCCCTGCGCTCGCAGAACATCGAGGTGCCGGGCGGGCGCGTGGACGAGGGCGCGCGCGAGCTGACCGTGCGCACGATGGGGCGCATCATCAACCCGGCCGACTTCAACAACATCGCCATCTCCTCGCGCGGCGTCTACCCCGTCAAGGTCTCCGACCTCGGCTACACGGCCGACGAGTCGGAGGAGCAGCGCACGAGCGCGCGCCTCAACGGCCAGCCCGCGGTGACGCTCGTCGTCTCGAAGCAGTCGGGGCAGAACACGGTCGCGGTCGCCGACGCGGTGAAGGAGCGGCTGCGCGAGCTGGAGCCGGTGCTTCGGAAGAAGGGCGTGCGGACGCAGATCGTCGGCGACCAGTCGGTCTTCATCAAGGCGGCGCTCGAATCCATCGAGACGCACCTCGTCGAGGGCGGCCTGCTCGCCGCGCTCGTCGTCTTCCTCTTCCTCTGGAACGTGCGCTCGACGTTTATCGCGGCCATCGCCATCCCGACCTCCATCATCGCCACCTTCGGCCTGATGGCGGCGATGGGCTACACGCTCAACCAGATTACGATGCTCGCGCTGACCCTGATGGTCGGCATCGTCATCGACGACGCCATCGTCGTCCTTGAGAACATCTTCCGCTTCGTCGAGGAGAAGGGCTACGGCGCGTTCCAGGCGGCGATTGAGGGCACGCGCGAGATCGGGCTCGCGGTCATGGCGACGACCATGTCGCTGCTCGCGGTCTTCGTCCCGGTCGGCTTCATGGGCGGCATCGTCGGCCGCTTCATGTCCTCGTTCGGGTTCACGTCCAGTTTCGCCATCGCCGTCTCGCTGCTCGTCTCGTTCACGCTGACGCCGATGCTCGCGGCCCGCCTCATCAAGCGCGAGGCGCCGGCCGAGGGGCCGGGCACGGGCGTCCCGCCGTCCGAAGGCGACGCGCCCGCGGGGTTAGCCTCTGAGTCGAAGGTCGTCGCGGGCGAGCCCGGCGCGCACGCCGCCGCTTACGAGACGGCCACACAAGAGGCGACCGACGCTCCTCCGGCAGAAGAGGTCGCCGAGCCGCGCGCCTCGCGCGAACTGCACGCGCCGCATTCTTCGAAGGAGTCGCGCTGGTACAAGCCGATTGACCGCACCTACACGGCGATGCTGCGCTTCTCGATGGCGCACCGCTGGGTCGTCGTGCTCGCGTGCGTGCTCGTCATCGTGAGCATCGTCCCGCTCTTCAAGATCGTCGGCAAGAACTTCCTGCCCGTGGACGACCAGTCGCAGTTCGAGGTCAGCGTGCGCTCGTCCGAGGGCTCGACGCTCGCGGCCACCAACGCGCTCGTCGAGAAGATCGCGGCGGACATCCACAAGCTCCCCGGCGTCACCGACGTGCTCGTCACCATCGGCGGCGGGCAGCAGCAGACCGTCAACGCCGCCTCGATCTACGTCAAGCTCACGGACATTAAGGAGCGCCAGCACACGCAGGACGAGCTGATGCGCGACGCGCGCGAGGTGCTCACGCACTACCCGAAGGAGCTGCGCACGAGCGTCCAACAGGTGGCGGCCATCTCGGGCGGCGGCTTCCGCAACGCCGACATCATGTACGTCATCGGCGGCCCCGACCTCCAAAAGCTGACCGAGTACTCGCAGCGGCTCATGGAGAAGATGAAGACCATCCCGGACGTGGTGGACGTGGACTCCACGCTCATCGTCGGCAAGCCGGAGGTGCGCGTGCACATCGACCGCGCGCGGGCGGCCGACCTCGGCGTCAAGGTGGGCGACATCGCGCAGGCCCTCAACGTGCTCATCGCCGGCCAGGAGGCCGGGAGCTTCAACGCGGGCACAGACCAGTACGAGGTGCGCGTCCGCGCCATCGGCGAAGCGCGCACGAGCCCGCAGGCTTTGGAGAATCTGTTCGTGCAGTCTTCGAAGGTCGGCTGGACGAACCTCTCGAACCTCGTGACGATCGAGGAGGCGACCGGCCCTTCGGCCATCGACCGCCTGAACCGCCAGCGTCAGGTGACACTGCTGGCGAACGTCAAGCCGGGCGGCTCGCAGGCGGCGGTCATCGACCAGATGAACCTGTTCGTCAAGGAGCTGAACGTCGATCCCTCCTACACGACGGGGCTCGCCGGGCGCTCGAAGGAACTGGGGCGCGCGGGCTACTACTTCATGCTCGCGTTCACCCTCTCGTTCATCTTCATGTACATGATCCTGGCGGCGCAGTTCGAGTCGTTCATCCACCCCATCACGATCCTCCTGACGCTGCCGCTGGCGATCCCGTTCGGCATCCTGTCGCTGATCCTGACGGGGCAGACGATAAACATCTTCTCGGGCCTCGGGCTGCTCCTGCTCTTCGGCGTGGTGAAGAAGAACGCCATCTTGCAGATCGACCACACGAACGAGCTGCGGTCGCACGGCATGGAGCGTCTGGAAGCCATCATCCAAGCGAACCGCGACCGACTCAGGCCCATCCTGATGACGACCATCGCGCTCGTCGCGGGCATGTTGCCTCTGACGCTCTCG
>CAXTSK010000240.1:0-331 GCA_964246655.1 uncultured Pyrinomonadaceae bacterium | reverse complement strand
GATGTTGCCGCTGACGCTCTCGACGGGGCCGGGCGCGGGCACGAACCGCTCCATCGGCGTGCTCGTCGTCGGCGGCCAGAGCTTGTGTCTGTTGCTGACGCTGCTCGCCGTGCCCGTCTTCTACTCGTTCTTCGACGACGTGGCGCAGAGCCACATCTTCTCGCGCGTGTGGGCGCGCGCCGCAGCCCCGTTCGCGTGGGCGCGTCGCCGCGCCGCCGCCGCCACGCAGACGTTCTTCGGGATGATCGGCAGACACTAAGGGTCAGTCAATTACGGGTGTCAATCTTATGTCCAAGCGCATTCATAAATCGCTTTTGAGTTTACTGGCGCT
>CAXTSK010000239.1:0-7719 GCA_964246655.1 uncultured Pyrinomonadaceae bacterium | reverse complement strand
CTGTTGCAGGTGTGCGGGCGGCAGTTGTCGCTCTCGACCTCTTTCGCGTTGGAGACATATGGGCGCGGGCCGGTGGTTGCGCGCGCGGTGGGCGACGCGGAGAGGTTGAGGTGCGTCTTCGAGGTGGCGCTCGAAGTGGCGCGGCGCTCGGCGCGGCACAGCTCGGACTTCATCTCGGCGACGCCCGCGGCGGCGGCGGCGCTCTCCTCCTTTCATAAATATAAAGGTGAAAGTGATGCGGTCGGAAATTCTTCGGAAGGGGTTTGGACGGCGGCGCTCACTCTGGCCGAAGCGTTCGCGCAGCGCGTGGGCGGCATCGCGGCGGACATGTGGGCGGCGCTCCCCGGTGCAATTGAAAACTTAAGCGCGGACGAGGCTCTGCGACTGTTCGGTCAGGCGGAAGGTTTTCTGGACAGAGGCGGGGCAGCGGCTTTGCACGTGCTCGCGTCGGGCGGCGAGGTTCTGCGGCTCGTGCCCGAGGCGTTCGAGGCGTGGGGCGCTTTGCTGCGGACGGTGGCGTCGCACAACAACGCGTGTCTGGTCGCGCTGGCGCGGACGGGGCCGGCGTCTTTGCGCTCGCTGGCGGAGCATCAAGGTGATCGCGCGCGTCTGGCGGAGGTCGTGCTGACGGTCGTCAATGCGACCCATGAGGTGGCGCGCGTGGACGCGGAGGCGGCCATCTCCTGCTTCCGCGCGGCGCCGCGGGCGCTGAGGTCTGCGACGCTCGAACAGTTCAGGGAGTGGGCGCGCGAGGGACTGCTGGCGGAGAACTTGAGCGCGCGCGCGCGGCGCAGCTACTTCGCGCTTGAGACGCGCAAGAGCAACGACCGTTTGCAGAGCGGCGGGCGCGACGGGCTCGGGCTCGAAGAGGTCGCGCAGACGCTCAGGCTCTACGTCGAGGGGTTGACGGGTCGCGCCGTCGAGGTCGCGCCGCTCGCGGCCATCCCCGAAGAGCAGAAGATAGGCGACGGCCGCACGATTCATCTGCCTTCGGTCGTCTCGGAGTTCGGCGAGCGCGAGCTGGACTTCCGACTCTATAAAGTTCTGGCCGCGCACGCCGCCGGTCAGATCGAGTTCGGCACGCACGAACGCACGACGGACGCTTTGCGCGCGGCTTACACTTCGATGGCCGAGCTTTACGCGCCCGAGCACGCGAACGCGCTCGACGCCTTCGCGCTCGACGGATACATCAACGACCCTTCGAAGTCCGAGCGCGCGCTCGCGCCGGAGGAGGAGGCGCGCCTCGCCGAGAGCAGAAGGCGCGTGCTGCCCGAAGGCGGCGACTACCGCGCGGTGCTCGCGCTCTTCCCTCAACGTGGACTCGCCGCGCGCGTCTTCGGGACGCTTGAGAACGGGCGCATCGACCGCCGCCTGCGTCACGCCTATCGGGGCCTGGGCCGCGACCTCGACCTCGTGCGCGAACACCTGCGCCGCAACCGCCCGCGCATCGTCAGCCTTCCCGTCACGCTCGTCCCCTTCGAGTTGTTATTCCAGATCACGCTCTGCGGCGGCGCGCTCGAAGACGCGCGCGCGGTCTACGGGCAGGTCGTCTCGGAACTCGAAACCATCGTCGTCGATTATTTGACGGCCGCGGACGCGTCGGTGGCAGATACGTTGATGGCGACCTCGCGCGTCTATGCGCTCTTCCAGTCGGTCGTGCCCGAGATGACCGAGCGGCAGACCGAGACCGAAGAGGAGGGCGGCGAGGACAAGCAGACGGGCGCGCAGTCGAACCTCGACGCGGAAGGCGAAGAGGACGACGAGAATTCAGATGAGGAGCAACGACGCGAGCAGAGGCGACGGGACGCGCGCGAACTCTTCAACGCGTGGGCGGCGAGCGAGGCCGAGTCGGACGGCGAGGAGACTCTCACGGGCGCCGAGCGCTGGATGTCGGGCGAGTCGGCCGAGCAGGAGTTGGAGGCGGGCGAAGAGGCTTTCGAGTACGACGAGTGGGACAGGGATTTATCCGACACGCGCGTCGGCTGGTGCCGCGTCGTCGAGAAGAGGGTCAAGCGCGGCGACCGCACGTTCGTCGAGTTGACGCGCTCGCGCTACCGCGGCGTCATCTCTTCGATACGTCATCAATTTCAACTGATGAGGCCGGAGAGTATGAAGCGCATGACGAACGAGTTGGACGGCGACGACTATGATTTGAACGCGCTGATCGACTACGTCATCGACCGGCGCGCCGACGGCCAGCAGTCGGAGCGCGTCTACACGAAGCGCCTGCGGCGCGAGCGCGACGTGGCCGTCTCGTTCCTGCTCGACCAATCGTCTTCGACGGCGCGCACCATCGGCCGGCACCCCTTGCAGCCCTACACGCATCCCGGCCGGCGGATCATCGAGGTCGAGAAAGAAGGTCTCGTCCTGATGAGCGAGGCGCTCGAAGCCGTCGGCGACCCGTATTCAATTTACGGCTTTACCTCCGAGGGTCGGCGTAACGTCAAGTTTTACGTCGTCAAAGACTTCGGAGAGCCCTACGCGGGCGAGGTCGAGCAACGCATCGGCGGCATCAACTACCAGAACAACACACGTCTCGGCGCGGCCGTCCGCCACGCCGCCGCGAAGCTCCGGCGGCAGGAGGCGCGCACGCGCCTGCTCATCGTCCTCTCCGACGGGCGCCCCTACGACCACGACTACGGCGACGCCCGCTACGCCCGCGAAGACACCCGCGAGGCTCTAAGACAAGCGCGCCTCGACGGCATCACCCCCTTCTGCATCACCATCGACCGCGACTCCGAATCCGAACTCCGCGACCTCTACGGCGAAGTCGGCTACACCATCATCGACGACGTGCTCTCACTACCCGAACGCATGCCCGCCATCTACCGCCGCCTGACGACGTGAGTTGGAGTAGCCAGTAGTTAGTAGTCAGTAGCCAGTAGATTAAAATGCAGCGCGTCCAGTTTGAAGGCCGAGATACGCCGCCTGCTTTTTCCTACTGGCTACTGTCTTCACAGTGCCGATTTAATGACGGCGGCGAGGGCTTCGGTCTCGCGTTGGACGCAGTGGCGTGTGTCCTCGCCGGGGAGGGGGGATGGGAAGCGCGGGGGATGGAAGACGATTTCGACGCGGCCGGTGCGTGGGAGGCGTTGGGGCCGACGGGCACGCCCGCTTCCAGGGCGAGGCGGACGGCGCCGGCTTTGAAGCGCGCGAACCTGGCGTCGGCGTAGGCGCGCTGCCCCTCCGGGAAGATCATGATGGCGCCGCCCGCGCGCAGCCATTGGAGCGAGCGGCGGTGCGCGGTCGGGTTGCCGCGGTCGAGGACGATGGGCCACGCGCCGAGCAGTTCCAGAGCCTTCCCCATGAGCGGCCACTTGAACGCCTCGTTCCAGGCGAGGTAGCGGACGGGGCGGTTGACGTTGGAGCCGACCCAGAAGGGATCGACGTAGGTCTGATGGTTGGCGGCGATGACGAGACCGCCCTCCGCGGGGACGTGCTCAAGCCCCCGGTAACTGATGCGCCACAGCGCGCGCGAGAAGCCGCGGATGGCCGGCCGCAGCGCGTCGAGGAGCCACTGCGGGGCGTGTCGCGGCTCCTGCGTCTCGGCGCTGCGGCGCCGCCCCTCGCCCCCGTCCGTGTCTGCCGCCCTGCTCAAAACGAATCCACGCCCTCCCCTTTTTCGTCTCCCGGCTCTGCGAACTCGCCCAACTCCTCCCACCACTCCGGGATGTCGCGCTCCGTGAGCGCGCCCTCGTTCCAGCGCTCGCACCGAGAACACTCGAAGCCCGTATACGCGCGCGCCTCCGCCTTCGTCAAAGACAGGCGCGTCCGCGCGTTACACGTGTGGTCGCCGCACCAGCGCTCGACCTCGACCAGCAGCAACTCCCTCGGGATGATTATCCTCTTGCTCATAGCTTCTCAAAACCAATGATGAGTGATGAATGATGAATGAAGAACCCGCCGTCTTTCATTCATCATTCATCACTCATCATTCATCATTCACTCAATTCCTTCCAGCGGCCACTGCCGGTCGATGAATTCGAGGTGGAGGCGCGGGATGCCGTCGGCGCCCGCCCGCGCGGCGCGGACGGCGGCGACGACCGAGAGCCCCGTCTCCGCGCTGGTCAGACGCACGAAGCGCCCGCGCTCGACTTGGAGCGTCGTCCAGACGGCTGCGCCGCGGCGGCTGATGTTCTCCGTCACCGTCTGCTCGGTCGCCGTCACGCGCCCCTCCGCGTCGAAGACCTCCAGCCGCACGTTCAAGGCCATCTGGAGCCGCGTCAGCTCGGAGCGCTGCGACGCCGTCTTCCGCTCGACCTCCTTCAGTTGCCAGAGGTTGTTCTCCGCGGAGATAGCGACGGCCTCGTAGAGTATCGAAGGGTCTCTCACGTAACTCGACGGCGGATGCTTGCCCGTGAACGCCACGCCGACCTCGTAGCGCGGCTCGCCCGCGAACTCCGGCTGCGCCGAGACGCGGCAGATCAGAGCCCAGACCCGGTACTGATCCTCGATGTGGTCGAAGCAGCGGAGCTGGCGCGGCATCGGCAGCGTCAGGTGCAGGAGCCTGCCGCGCTCGGTCGGGCGCGTGATCGAAAAGCTCGCGCCGAACGGCGTCACGTCCACGAGCCGCGACATCTCCGTCCACTCGTGCTGGGCCGACTCGCGGCAATGCACGCGGACGGGGAGCGCCAGCTTGATGCGCTCGCGCAAGCGCTTCGATTTGTAGTCGGACTCGGACACTTTTTGAGGCCGTTTTTCGGGGCAGGGCGGAGCCCGAAAAGGGGCGGCCGGCCGCGGCCTGCGCCGGCGCCCTCCGGGCGGGTAAAATCATTGATTTTACAGGGTTTCAGCCCGCCGGGCAGGTTGCCAAAACGTCCCTTTCGGGCTACAATATGTCGTACTTTCTGAACGCCTTATCCGCACCGGAAAGTGCCGCCCTGACAGCCAGGAATTCGAGCCTCGCGGGGCGATTTTTGTGCCCGGTTCAGGGTAACGGTTCGGTTGTCACTTTCTTCCTTCAATAGAGCCACGTTCCTACGAACGTGGAGACAGAAGCAGAAAGGCGCGCCCGCGGGGCGCGGCAAATTGTACCGGAAAGGTTTATTAGATGGAAACTTTTGATCGCAACTACGTCAACATCGAAGACGAGATGCGCCGTTCGTATCTCGACTACGCCATGTCGGTCATCATCGGGCGCGCGCTGCCGGACGTGCGCGACGGGTTCAAGCCCGTCCACCGGCGCGTGCTCTGGGCGATGCACGAGCTCGGCAACCAGCACAACAAGCCTTATAAGAAGTCGGCGCGCATCGTCGGCGACGTGATCGGTAAGTACCACCCGCACGGCGACTCGGCCGTCTACGACACCATCGTCCGCCTGGCGCAGGACTTCTCGATGCGCTACCCGCTGGTTGACGGGCAGGGCAACTTCGGCTCGGTGGACGGCGACTCGGCCGCCGCGATGCGCTACACAGAGGCGCGCATGTCGAAGATCGCCGGCGAGATGCTCGCCGACATCGAGAAGGAGACGGTCAACTTCAACCCCAACTACGACGAGTCCCTGAGCGAGCCCTCGGTCATGCCGACGCGCGTGCCGAACCTCCTCCTGAGCGGCTCGGAGGGCATCGCCGTCGGCATGGCGACGAAGATCCCGCCGCACAACCTCTCGGAGGTCGTGGACGCCACCATCGCGCTCATCAAGAAGCCGGCGATGAAGGAGTCGGAGCTGCTCTCGCTCGTCCCCGGCCCGGACTTCCCGACCGGCGGCTTCATCTACGGCCGCGAGGGGATCCGCTCGGCCTACACGACGGGGCGCGGCATCATCCAGATGCGCGCGCGCGCCGGCATCGACCGCATCGGGCGCGGCACGACCGAGCGCGACGCCATCATCATCACGGAGATTCCCTACCAGGTGAACAAGGCGCGCCTGATTGAGCGCATCGCCGAACTGGTCAACGAGAAGAAGCTCGAAGGCATCTCCGACCTCCGCGACGAGTCTTCGCGCGACGGCATGCGCGTCGTCGTCGAGCTCAAGCGCGACGCCGTCCCGCAGATCGTCCTCAACAAGCTCTACAAGCTGACGCCGATGCAGTCCACGTTCGGCGTCATCAACCTCGCCATCGTGCAGGGGCAGCCGCGCGTGCTGACCCTGCGGCAGATGCTCGACCACTTCATCGAGTTCCGCCGCGAGGTGGTGCGCCGCCGCACCGAGTACGACCTCCGCAAGGCGCGCGCGCGCGCACACATCTTGGAGGGACTGAACAAGGCGATTGACGCGCTCGACTACATCATCGTGCTCATCCGCAACGCCGGGTCGGTGGACGAGGCGCGCGCCTGGCTCACGGGCAGCATCGAGACGATAACCACGGCGCGGGTGGGCAGGTGGAAGGGGATTCCGTCCAGCCTGAGCGGCCAGCCGGAGGAACGCATCCTTAAAGAAATTCAGAAGGTCGTTCGTCGGCTGGCCTTCTCCGAGGCGCAGGCGCAGGCCATCCTCGACCTGCAACTCCGCCGCCTCTCCGCGCTCGAACGGCAGAAGATCATCGACGAGTACGAGCAGATCATTAAGCTCATCGCCGAGCTGGAAGACATCCTCTCCAACGACGCTTCACTCCGCCGCGTCATCGTCAACGAGTTGGAGGACGTGAGGAAGAACTTCGGCGACGCGCGCCGCACGCAGATCATCGACGAGGGCGTCGAGCTCTCCATCGAGGACATGATCGCCGACGAGGACGTGGCGATCACGGTCACGAAGAACGGCTACGTCAAGCGCACGGCCGTCTCGACTTACCAGAGGCAGGGGCGCGGCGGCAAAGGCCGCTCGGGCGCGGGTACGGGGAAGAACGAGGACTGGGTCGAGCACCTCTTCATCGCCTCGACCCACTCGTACCTGATGATCTTCACCGACGACGGGCAGGTCTTCAAGCTCAAGGTGCACGAGATACCCGACGCGCTCCCCTCGGCGCGCGGCAAGGCCGTTGTGAATCTCATCAACATCCCTTCGGTGCGGAAGCTCGCGGGCGTCATCCCCGTCCGCGAATTCGTCGAGGGCAAGTACGTTGTGATGGTGACGCGCGCGGGCGTCATCAAGAAGACCGAGCTGTCCGAGTTCCGCAACATCCGCTCGAACGGCATCAACGCCGTCAACGTGGACGATGGCGACGAGCTGTTGGACGTGGTCTTGACCGACGGCACGAAACGCATCTTCATCGCGACGCATGACGGCCTCGCCATCCGCTTCGACGAGTCGGACGTGCGGCCGATGGGGCGCACCGCCCGCGGCGTGCGCGGGATTGATTTGCGCAAGGGCGACTACGTCGTCTCGGTCGCGGCCGTCTCGGCCGACGACAACGAGAAGATGCTCTCGATCTCGGAGTGCGGCTTCGGCAAGCAGACGCCGATCACGACCTACCGGTTGCAGTCGCGCGGCGGCAAGGGCGTCATCAACATGAAGACGACCGACAAGACCGGCAAGGTCGTCGCCGTCTTCCCCGCGGACGAGGAGTCCGAGATGATGATTATCACCAAGCAGGGCAAGCTCATCCGCATCGAGGCCGGCGACATCCGCAAGACCGGGCGCTCCGCGCAGGGCGTGCGCCTCATCAAGACCGACGGCGGCGACAAGGTCACCTCCGCCTCGCTGCTCGACGCCGAGACGCAGGTGGAGGCGGTCGAGGCGTAGGCGCGGGCGCGACGTGACTCTAAGAAAAGCGGGGGGGGGGGGGGGGGGGGGGGGGGCCCCCACCGGTGGGTGTGAGAAGGCGCAAGAGGGGCGGCGGC
>CAXTSK010000238.1:0-7728 GCA_964246655.1 uncultured Pyrinomonadaceae bacterium | reverse complement strand
GTGTGCGGCGCGGCGCCCGAGGTGGAGCGCATGCCAATCTTCCGCCTCACGCGCGAGCCAGGAGAGAGTGCCCGCGGCGTCCTGGCCCATGAGCGAGCGCAGCGCGAAGAGGCGCTCGCCGGCGCGGACGCCCGTGCCGAGTTCGCGCGCCGCACGCGCGAGGTCGTCGCGCACGAGGACGAGGCCGGAGCGCGCGGGCGCGAGTAGCGTCTTCAAAAACTCTTCCGGCGCCGCCGCGCGCGGGTCTGCGAGCGCGGGCGCCTCGCGCAGGTGCAGAGGCAACTCGGCCTGTGTTCCCAACTCCACGGCCTCCGCGTCGAGCGCGGCCCTCAGCGTCTCGGCCCAGCGCCCGTAGAACCGCGGCGCGACCCGCGCGACCTTGTCGAGATAGACGGGGAGCCAACTCAACAAGTGCTCCCACAGCAGCGCGCGCCTCGCCCCCCGCACGCGCGCGCGCCTTCGTTCGTCCACCTCGTCACGCTCCGCCTCGTAAAGCCCCGCGTACGCCCCGAGCAGCAGCGCGAGGTGGTCGGGCTCCGCCGGCACGTCATGCCCCAGCGCCGCCAGAAACCCCGCCACGCGGTCGCGCGCCTCGCCACCCAACATCCCCTCCGCCCCCGCGTACACGGACGCGTAAGGGTAGAGTTGAAACACGAACAAGTCCGTGTACGCGCTCGCCTCCGGCACCTCACCCAGCCCCAGAGCCTCCGCCACGCGCGCCACGCCGGGCCGGTCAGGCGGCTCAACCAACACTGCGAGTGCGCGGAAGAGTTCCATGAGAGGGAAGTAGACAGTAGACAGTAGCGCTCCGCGTAATGGCCGTTAAGAATGACAACCGGATGATTCGTCTGACGATTGCATTCTACTGGCTACTGGTTACTGACTACTGTCTACTGGCTCCGGCAGTCGATAAAACTCGCGCGCGGGTTTTAAGGGGCGCAGCAGCCAGTAGGGGCGGCGCGTGCCGTCGGGCGAGTGCGTGTCGGCGGGGCGCGTGAACTGGAGCCAGGTGCGGTAGACGGCGCGCGACTTTTCGGTGTCCACGTGGATGTCGCCGGGGCGGTCTGAGGCTTCGGCCTTGCGGACGCGGACGGCCTGGTGCCAGCAGTGCATGCCGGAGACGGGGTCGGGGTGGACGGGGAAGGTGAGGTTCTGGTGGACGCCCACGTCGGCCCACCAGATGCGCGTCGTGTCGGGGTCGTTGGAGTCGTAAGCATGTGCGCCGCGCTCGCGCTTGAGTGCCCATTCGGTGCCGCGTCGGTCGAGCGAGACGGTCTGCATCAGTTGGCGCTGGCCTTCGCCCTCGTGCGCGGCGAGCTTCCAGCGGCCCATGTGGTGGCTGCACGCGACCACGTCCGGCCGTATGCCTTCGGTGACCCAGGCGCGGACGACGAAGTAGCCGGTCTCGGTCTCGACGCGCACGTTGTCGCCGGTTACTACGCCCACCTGCGCCGCGTGGCGCGGGTGAATCCAGAGCGGATTGGTGTGCGCGATCTCGTCGAGCCACTTGGCGTTCGCGCTGCGTGTGTGAATCTGCACGGGCAGGCGGAAGGTCGAGATGAGCACCGTCTGGTCGGGGTTAAGGTTGTCCGGATGGACGTGGCTCTTGATGTAGAAGGGAACGGCGTACTCGTGCCAGCCCCAGTCGGCCAGGGTCTTCGAGTAGAATTCCAAACGCCCGGAAGGCGTCGGGAAGCCGCGCAGGGTCTTGCCGTCCACCTCGACGCCGACGAAGCGTCGCCCTTCCGCGTCCGCGTCGGGCGCGGGCACGGGGACGATGTTGGGCGAAGCGGGCTTCGGCGTGCGCGTGTAGACGCGGCCGAAGCGGTCGGTGCGCGCGTCCTCCAACTCGTCTTCGAGAACCTCCTGCTCGTAGAGCGCGCCGGTCTTGCGCCCGATCTCGAACGCTCCGTAGCGGCGCATAAACTGTAAGGGCGTCAATCCTTCTTCGGCCGCGCGCTCGGGCAGGCCCGGGACGGAGTTCTGAAAGATGTAAGAGTAATACTCGTCAACGCCGAGCCGCTCGCCGGGCCGCTCCTGCGACTCGGCGAACTTGCGTATGCCTAAGTTTCCGTCGGGGTCGATGCGCCACGTCAGCTCAAGCCAGAACTCGTTCTCCTCCCAGACCTCGCCGGGGTTGACCTCGCGCGTGTCTTTGATTTCATCGCCGAGACGTTCGCGGGCGGTGCGCAGGACGGGTTGACGGAAGCCGAGCCACTGCGCGTCGTGCGTCTCGTAAGAGTGTATGTCGTGGCGCTCGGAGCCGTGCCCCATCGGCAGGACGTAGTCGGCGAAGTAGGCCGACTCGTTCCACGTCGGCGTCAACGCGACGTAGCAGCCGATTAAGTTTTCGTCCTGCAAGACCTCGATCCACGAGAAGCCGTCGGGGTTCGTCCACACAGGGTTGTAGACGCGCGTGAAGTACGTATCGACTTTGCCACGCCCGTCCTTCAGGAAGTGCGGGAGCAAAAACGACAGCTCGTTCATCGCGAGCGGGTACTCGCGCGGCCACGTCAGCTCGTTCCAGCGCGGCGGGTGCGGCGGCGTGTAGATGGGCTTGGGGACGAACTTGTTCCACGCGTTCGGGAAGACGCCGCCCTCGGTCGCCACCGCGCCGAGCAGCGCGTTGACGAGGAAGAGCGTGCGTGCCACCTGCCAGCCGCCGCTGTTGCCCGAAGCGGCCGAGCGCCAGTTGTGGCTTGAGAAGCGCGAGCCCGCCTTCGAGACGATCTGCGCGACCTCTTCTAACTGCCGCGCCTCCACGCCCGACTCGCGCGCCGCGTGCTCGAAGGTGAACTCGGCGTAGAGGTTTTTCAAAACCTCCTCGAACCCGTCGAAGCTCGTCTCAAGCTCCGGGTGCTCGACCGCCATGTACTCCTCCCAGTTCCACCAGCGGCGCACGAACTCGCGATCGTAGAGGTCGTGCTGAATTAAATAATTCGCCACCGCCAACATGATGGCCGCTTCGGAGCCGGGGTAAGGCGAGACCCACACGTCCGCGTGCGTCGCCGTGTGCGAGAGGCGCGTGTCGAAGACGACGAGCCTCGCCCCGCGCTGCTTCGCCTCCATCACGCGCTGCGCGTGCGGGTTGAAGTAGTGGCCCGATTCGAGGTGCGAGCTGATGAGCAGAATCACGTCCGCGTTCGCGTGATCCGGCGAAGGGCGGTCGAGCCCCATCCAGAACTGGTAGCCCGCGCGCGCCGACGAAGAGCAGATGTTCGTGTGCGAGTTGTGCCCGTCCACGCCCCACGCGGCGAGTATGCGCTCGGTGAAGCCGTCCTCGCCGGGCCGGCCGACGTGGTACATCACCTCGTTGTGCCTGTCCTCCTCAATCGCCTTCCGGATGCGCGCCGCGAGGTCGTCGAGCGCCTCGTCCCAACCGACCTGCACCCACTTGCCCTCGCCGCGTTTCCCGGCGCGCTTCAGCGGGTAGAGAATCCGGTCGGGGTCTGTGACTTGATTCAGCGTCGCCGGCCCCTTCGCGCAGTTGCGCCCGCGGGAGCCCGGGTGCTCCGGGTTCCCCTCGAACTTCCGCACGCCGAACGTCTCCCTATCGACATACGCCAGCAGCCCGCACGCCGACTCGCAGTTAAAGCACGTCGTCGGCACGAGCATGTAACGCCGCTCCACGCGCTCCGGCCAAGCCTTCGACTCCAACTCCACCCAATCGTCCCAACGCTCCCGCGGCGGGAACGCCGCCAGATGCACGCGACTCGGCCCCGGGTAAAAAGTCTCCCCCCGCGCCTCCGTCTCCTTCCGCGCCGCGCTCACGCGCTCATTCAGCTCTTTGAGGTTCATCTCTTCAACTCTCGGCGCACGCGCGTCGTCACTTCCGTATCTCGATTGAGCTTAAAAGCTCGTCGTACCTGTTGAGGCTTGGGGTGAAGCTCGTGGCCGGCAGCCGTTCGAGCTTGAGCCGGACGCGCTCGACGTAGGCGCTGTACCGCTGCCGTGCGCGCCGGCCGCCGATTTCGCGCGGGAGCGTGTAGCCTTCGTGGCTCGGCGTGTCGCGGGTCGCGGCGAGGGCCTGCGAGCCGACGGGGAAGGTGGCCGAGACGTAGAAGCGGCCGTCGTCGGTGAGGCCGCGGAATTCATAAGTGACGTGCTGGTTGTTAATCAGTTCGTCGTCCTGCTGCGCCTGCGTGAGGAAGGCGACGCCGGAGCCGCCGCGGAAGCGGAGGTAGTTGACGTGCGCGTGGAAGACCTCCGTCGCGTCGGGGAAGGGCAGCATTGGGACGTTGCCTTTGAGCACGACGGAACGTCGACGGATGAGACGACGCAGCTCGTCCAGAGTGCGCCGCGCGTCTTTGACGTGGCGGGGCGAGATCGAGAAGGCTTTCAGGTATTCGGCGACCGGGCAGACGCGCACGACCGGTTCGCTGAAAGAATCTGCGGGCGCGCCGTTCAAGCCGACGAGGGTGAAGGTAACGTGTTCGGGGTAGACGCCGTCGGGCTTCTCGTCCGCGTTTTCGAGCGGCGCGGCGGGCACGGTCTCGGCCTTGACCTCGCGCGCGAGCGCGTCGTCGTAGGTGAGACTTACCCCTTCGTGCGCGGCCGTCCTCTTCGCAGGGGCGGCGAGAGACGCGCAGGCAAAGGCGAAGAGGACGAGCAGCGCGGTTGTCGTCGTCGCGTGTGTTCGTGTGCGGGCTCTCAACGCGTCTCCTTCTTGCCCGCGGCGAGCAGCTCGATTGACTTCTCGATGCGGCGCAGGCGCGTCTCGGGCTTCTTCGCCTCTTCGACGTGCTCGACGTGCTCGCGTTGGTGCGTGTAGCTGAGCTTATCCCAGGTGGCCTTCGCGTCTTTGTTTGCTTTGAGGGCGCGCGCGAAGTCCGCGGGCGGCGCGACGGTGCGCGTCTCCGTGTCGCGCTCCATTACGACGGGGACGGTCTCGCCGCCGCTGACGCCCGCGGCCGCGCGCATCTCTCGGTTGACGACCATGAAGTGGCAGTCGCCGCCCATCCTGAAGACCGAGCTGCGGAAGGGCGCGCCGTTGAGCGTGCCGCGCACCGGGACGCGGCCGCGCGTGCCGAAGGTCTTCTCCACGTCGAAGGGGATGTCGATGGAACAAACGTCACCGCCCTCCTTGCGGTTGACCACCGCGCGGAAGCGTTTGACGGGCGACTTCGCGGCCGTCTTACTCGCCGATTTGGTCGCCGCCTTCTTCGTCGTCATACTTCTCTCCTTTCAGGAGTGATGAATGATGAATAACTCGACCAAGTCATATTCATCACTCATCATTTAATCTTCACGCGAGCGGCACCGACTGACCCGACTGGACGTAAGCGTGCTCGTGCAGCGCGAGGCCGATGAGCGCGGGCGGGACGGCCGCAAGCCCGAGCCATGGCGCGAAGACCGCGAGCAGAGTCAGCGCGACGCCCGCCCAGAAGAAGGCCGCGAAGCGCCCGCGGGTCATCTCCCACACGGCGAGCCGCGCGTGCGCCGTCGGGTGCGTCAAAGTCACCTCGCCCCAGACCATCAGCAGGTGGATGAAACTGGTCGCGGCGAGCACCCGCGCGAGCGTCTTCACCACGTCCGGGTAGAGCCACAGCGCGAAGGGCAGCAGCACCGCCGAGCCGAGCAGCAAAGATTGCACGAGCAGGTGCGGCGGCAGCAGAGGGTTCTGCCACAGGTCGCGCGCCTTCGCCTGCGCGAAGAGGTACGCCGTGTAGACCGCCGTCAACCCTGCGAGCGGCAGCCCCGGCAGCATCAACCACATCTGCGCCGACGTGTTGCCTGTCCAACTCGCGAGGAAGTGCAGCGCGAGGACGAGCGAGTAGCCGGCGATGACGAACGCGCCCTTGACCAGCCAACTCCGCCACTGCGGGCGCGTGAAGATCATGTAGAAGCGCGCGGGGTGTTCCAAATCCCAGATGAGCAGCGCGCCCGTCACGGCGAGGAACCCGCCCGACAGCACCGGCACGACCCACAACCACAAAGGGTCTTTGACATCTCCGAGCGCCCAGCCCGGCCCCGGCCCGACACTTAAGGTGCTCAGAAGAATGAGTATCGCGACGACGAGATAGACGCCCGCGGCGATGCCCTTCGTCCAGGTGTAGAGGCTGACGCGCCAGTCCCAGGGGAGCGAGTGCGGCACGTCGTAAGCTAAGAGCGCCGCGGCAGAACTGTTTCTGAAGGTCGGGTTGCCGGAGTTGACCGTGTCGGCGCCCGTCTTCTGCTCGGCCCACATGAGCAGGTCGCCTTCGGGCCTGCGCGCGGCGAGCGGGTCGAGCGTCGCCTGGTGCGCGCCCTTGTAGAAGACTTTGGGGAGCGTCTCCTTCTCGGGCCTTCGCACTTCCATCGGCTCGCGCCCGACGTAATGAGCGATACGCGAGTCGGGGTCGTTCATGTCGCCGACGATGATGGCCTCGACCGGGCAGACGACGACGCACGCGGGCTCAAGGCCGGAGTCGATGCGGTGCGCGCAGAAGTTGCACTTCTCGGCCGAGTGATCTTCCGGGTTGATGAAGATAGCGTCGTAGGGGCAGGCGGCCATGCACGCTTTGCAGCCGATGCAGATGCGCTTGTCGAAATCGACGATGCCGTCCGGCCGCTGGAACATGGCCGAGGTCGGGCAGGCCGCGACGCACGGCGCGTGCGCGCACTGGTTGCAGCGCGTCACCTGGTGCGCGCGCCGCGCCTGCGGCCACTGGCCCACGTCCACGTGTTTGACGTAGGTGCGCGTCACGCCGAGGGGGACGAGGTTCTCGGACTTGCAGGCGGTCGTGCAGGCGTGGCAGCCGATGCAGCGCGTCTGGTCGAGTACCTTCCCCCACTTCGCACGCGGCTGCGCTTCAGGTTGCATCTGGTTCCCCCCGCCCGGCGGTTCTGGTTTGGTGTTCGGTTGAAGTATGCTTTTGCGGCCCGGCCGCCAACGCTTCTACACTTTCAGGCAAGCCAAAGTCAATCGCGCCGTTCAGTAGGCAGTAGGCAGATGGCAGTAGGCAGTTGAAGAACCTTAAGGCGAGAACCTCGTATTAATCTTTCAACGTTCATGATGCGGAGCCACTGCCTACTGCCGTCTGCCTACTGCCTACTTCTCTTCCAATGATTCGCCTCTTCAAAAAGCGCGTCGAGTGGAAGCCGCCGTTGGGGCTGTTCGAGCCTGCGGTGCGTGACGCGTTCCGCGTGCTGGGGCTGGGGGCGTCGGCGGCGCAAGGCGAGGTGTTCGACGCGGCTTCGGGGTTGCGCCTCGCGTTGAAGGTCGGCGTGCGGAAGACGTTCGAGGCGGACGCGGCGTGGCTGGGCGAGGTCGCGCGCAAAGAGTCGGACGTGCGCGACGCGGTCGGCCGCCTCTCCGAGCCCGTGCAGCGAGCGCGCGAGCGCCTCTTCTGGTTTCAACTGCCCGCGCCGCGCACGCAGGTCTCGACCGTCGCGGAACTCACGGCCGCCGTCGAAGAACTGCTCAAGCGCGTCCCTGTCGAATCTTTCGGCCCGGGAGGTGAGAACGAGAAGGAAGGCGTGCGGCTTGCGGACGCCGCGGCGGCAGCGCTGCGCGCCGCGGCACTGCTCGCGCTGGCAGGGCTCGTGCGGCTTGACCCGACTCTGCGCGAAGGGGAAGCGTGGGCGCGTGCGTTCCAACTTTGGCGGCGGCTGTTCGAGCGCGAGGAGTTCTGGTCGCTGCTCGTGGCTCTGGACTTGAAGGGCGACTACGAGCAGCTGGTCACGTTCGGCGAGGTGGCGGAGCTGCGTCGTGCCGCGCCGCGCACGGTCTACGCGCACGTCGCGGGG
>CAXTSK010000237.1:0-7730 GCA_964246655.1 uncultured Pyrinomonadaceae bacterium | reverse complement strand
CCCCTGCGCCAACCCCAACGTTAACGAGCCCAACAATTCCTGTAGGTGTATCACGCTGGCTGGCGTCGGCACCGTCTGGTTCTGTGACTCGTGCTGGCCCAACCCGGAGGTGAACTTCTGCAAGTACCCGGCCACCGGCTGCCCCAATGACCACTTGAACGACGGCTCCATCTGCTGCCGGCCGAACACCGCGGGGCCCGAGCAGCCCTGCTACGTCACCGGCACCTGCCCCACCGGCGAGAGCGGCGAGAGCGGCGGCGGCGGGCCGCTCTCGCCCGTCCTCGTAGACGTTTCCGGCGACGGCTTCGCCCTCACCGACGCCGCGGGCGGAGTTCGCTTCGACCTCAACTCCGACGGCGCGCCCGAGCGGCTCTCGTGGACTTCGGCCGGCTCCGACGACGCCTGGCTCGCCCTCGACCGCGACGGCAACGGCGCCATCGACAGTGGGCGGGAATTGTTCGGCAACTTCACCCCGCAGCCCGCGCCTCCGCCGGGGCAGCAGAGCAACGGTTTCCTCGCGCTGGCCGAGTTCGACAAGCCGACCAACGGCGGCAACTCCGACGGGCTGATTACGAAGCAGGACGCCATCTTCCCGAGCCTGCGTCTGTGGCAGGACACGAACCACGACGGCCTCTCCGCGGCCGGCGAACTGCACACCCTCAAGCAACTCGGCCTGAAGTCCATCGACCTCGACTACAAGGAGTCGAGGCGCACGGACGCGCACGGCAACCGCTTCCGCTACCGGGCGAAGGTCAGGGACACGCGTGACGCGCAACTCGGCCGCTGGGCGTGGGACGTGTTCCTCGTCGCGGGGCCGTAACTTAAGACGAGGCCGCCCGCACCTGCCGCGAGACCTGCGGCGCCGATTGGCAGTTGGACTTCAAGACAACGCGCGGGGCGGCCGTCGCCCGCGGCGCGCGGAGACGCGGAAAGCCCCGCCCTTTTAAAGGCGGGGCTTTCATACCTCCGACGTTTGCGTCGCGCGCTCCCGGCTTCAGGCCAGCGACACCGTCACCCTGACAGGACGGTGATCCGTGATGCGGTGGAGGTTCTCCTTCTTCACGGGCGGTTTATTCGCCTGCGTCAAAACGTATTCAAACTTCTCCAACCATTGCGCGGTGACGCCTGCCGCCGACAGCCACGCGGGGTCGTGGCTGAAGACGTACACCCAGGGGCCTTCGACCAGCTTGACCTCGGGAGAGAGGAGGACGTGGTCGATGACCGCCCTGTCCAGGTGTGTCGTCCAGCGCTCGGAGGCCGGGAGGTTCACCGCGGGCACCGGCGAGGGCGACATGGAAGAGGCGTAGAGCGGCTCCGGCCACGTCCAGGACTTCAGCTTCTGCCCGGACAGGATCGGCTCGACGGAGACGTTGCCACGGACGGCGTTGAAGTCTCCGAGGAGCACCGTCGGCTCGCCGGCCGGGCGCTGGTTCCCGTCAGGGCTGATCGGCGACAGGGACTCAATCCAGTCAATGAGGCTACTCACCTCCTTCACGCGCTTTTTGTCGTCCGCGTCCTGCTCCGGCGCTACGGTCAGCATCCCCGATTTAAGGTGGACGCCGATGACGGTCAGGGATTGGCTCCCGCCGACGGGGCGCACGCGAACTGCGATGGGGTCGCGCATGCCGGAGGGCGCGGTGGGTTGGCCCGCCTTCATGGCCTTCCCCGCCTCAAGGAGTTCCAACCTTGTATTGTCGAAGGCCAGCACCGCCTTCATGCCGTTCCCCCCGACGGCGCTCGCTATCCAGTTCCCGGCGTCATCCTTGAGGCGGTACTGCCGACCGGGGACGAAGCCGGACAGCAGATGAGCAAGGTCGGCGATATCCACGATCTCCTCGAAGACGATGATGTCGGCGTCGAGGAGTTTGATGAGTTCGCCGATCATCGCGCGGTCTTTGTCGTCCCTCTCGTTGCCGAGGAAAGATGACGGGTACCCGAAGATGTTAAGCGTTGCTATGCGCACGTCCATGTCGAATCTCCCTGGCGGGCCGTTTAAGAGGCGGTCTTAACGAATGCGCGGGGCTTTCAGTCGGGGACATCTCCCTTCCCGATGCGCGTTCGTCGGAGGCGGACGCGGCCCCGCGCCGTAGGTTTCCCCTAATGCGAGGCACCGGCAAAGTAATCCTCCCGTGACCGGTTGTCAACGGAATATTGCCCCCACACCATGCCCGCGCCTATGCCTCGACTCGCCCTTGATACGGATATGTTCGGAAGAGAGAAAAGCCCCCGGCCGAGCCGCCGCCCGCGCAAGGCTGAGAAACGATGAACTATGAACGCCGAGCGCTGAACTAAAAACTTTGTCTTCAGTTCAGCGCTCGGCGTTCAGCGTTCATAGTTTCAGACGACGGCGTTGCGGGCGATGACTTCGCGGTAGAAGTCCGCGCTCAGTTTCGGCGTGCGCTTCTGCGTTTTGTAGTCCACGTAGTGGAGGCCGAAGCGGTTGGTGTAGCCGTCGGCCCACTCGAAGTTGTCCATCAAACTCCACAGGAAGTAGCCGCGGACGGGGACGCCCTCGGCCGTCGCGCGGCGCAGTTGCGTGAGGTAGCTGCGGAGGTAGGTGATGCGGTCGGTGTCGTAGACCTTGCCGTCCGCCGCGGGCTCGTCCGAGGAGGAGCAGCCGTTCTCCGTGATGTAAATCTCCTTCGCGCCCCACAGCTTCGAGACGTGGCGCGGCCCCCAGTAGAGCGCTTCGGGGCCGATGTAGAGCCAAGGCGAAGGCGCGTGCGGGAAAGACTTCGGGTGCGGCACGTAGGCGAAGCCCACGGGCGAAGACTCGTCGGCCCGCACGAACTGCGGCGTGTAGACGTTGATGCCGACGAAGTCGAGCGGGCTCGAAATATTCTTCAAGTCCTCCGGCGTGAACTTCGGCGCGTCGGCCCCGGCCGACTTCAAGTACCAGTCGGTGTACTTCCCTTCCTGTATGACGGTCAGATATTGCGCGTTCATCTCGCGCGTGGCGCTCTCGGCCGCCTTGACGTGCGCGGGCGTCTCGAAGACGGGCGCGGCGATGGTGATGTTCTCCGCGATGCCGACCTTCGTGCCCGGCTTCGCCGCGGCGCGGATGGCCTGCACCGCGAGGCCGTGGCCCAGGACGGCGTGGTGGCGCGTCTGGTTCAGGCGCAGGCCCGTCAGCTTCAGCCCCGGCGCGTGGATGCCCATGCGGTAGCCGACCTCGACGAAGGCGCCGAACTCGTTGATGGTGAAGATGTGCTTCACGCGGTCGGTCAGACGCGCCGCGACGTAGCCCGCGTAGTCCGCGAAAGCCTTCGAAGTCTCGCGCCCCTCCCAGCCGCCGAAGCGTTCTTGTAAGGACTGCGGCAAGTCCCAGTGATAGAGCGTGGCGAAGGGCTCTATGCCGTTGGCGAGCAGCTCGTCCACCAGACGGTTGTAGAAGTCGAGCCCCTTCGGATTCGCGGGGCCGTCGCCGTTGGGGAAGACGCGCGGCCACGCGACCGAGAAGCGGTACGCCTTGACCCCGAGCGCCTTCATCAACTGCACGTCGCCCTTATAAAGATGGTAGTGGTCGTTCGCCACGTCGCCCGTCGCGTTCTCCACAACCTTGCCGGGCGTGTGCGAGAAGGTGTCCCAGATGGAAGGCCCGCGGCCGTCCTCCTTGACCGCGCCCTCCACCTGATACGAAGCCGTCGCCGTGCCCCAGATGAAGCCGTTCGGGAACGAGCGCAGCGCGTCGCTCTGCGCGGCCGCCGCGTTATCCTGCGGCTTCGTTGCAGAGGCCAATGACGGTAGTTCGGCCGCGGAGGCGAGCGCCGCGGCGGCCGCGACCTTCGCGAATGTGCGTCTCGAAACTCTCTTGCTCAAGGGTATCCCTCCAATTTTTATGAGAGGTATAGCTTCGGGAGCCCCGAAGGGGCGTCATGTTTATAGCTCCACGTTCTAATCAACCCCAAGCCCCGTCAGGGGCGACATACATGCCGATCCTCCGGAGGTTTGGCATTTAAAACGCACAAGCTATAAACATCACGCTCCTACGGAGCTTTGACTTCTCACACGTCTAACGCCCATCGAATTATCCTTACTGCTTCGGCGCGCGCAGGCCGAGCGCGGCGGCCGTCTCGGGGTCGGGTTCGGCGCGGCCGCCCTGCGCCCCCACGGCCACCCCGACCCCGCCCGCGTAGTCCCACATCGCCCAGCCTATCCGGTGACGCTCCAACGCCGCGCGCACGTCCGCGATCCAGCGCAGACGGTCGGGCGCGGGGCTGTAGGCGCGATAGACACCGAACTCATTACACGTCAAAGGCACGCCGCGCCTCTGCGCCCACTCGGCCGCGCGCGCGATCTCACGCTCGACGCGCGCGGCGTCCCAGCGCTGCTCGCCGTAGTCCTTCAACACCGCGCGCACGTTCTCGCGCTCGGCCGCGGCGACGAGCGGCGCGACCAGTTCGGGGTTCCCAGGGTAAGGTACGCCCTTCAGGTACGGCCAGAAGTCCGCGCCCCACGTCGCGCCCTGGTGCGTGAAGTTGTGCGGCTCGTAGAAGTGGAAGTTGTAGACGACGTTCCTGTCCGCGAGCGGCTCCAAGAGTAACAACTGGTCAACGGAAGACCAGCGCGCGCCCGTTGCGACGATGGTGTGGCGCGGCGCCCCCTCGCGGATGGCGGCGGCTAACTTGGCTTGAATGCCCATCCAGCGGTAAGGGTCTTCGACCATCGGCTCGTTGACGACTTCGAGGAGGAGACGCTCCGGGTCGCGCTTCGAGAGGTGTTGCGCGAGCGCGCGCCAGAAGTCCGCGAACGCGTTGACGAAGCGGTCGTCCGTTCGCATCCTCAGCTTGAACTCGTCCGAGGGGTGCAGGTCGAAGACGACGGCGAGCCCCGATCCGAGCAGCACGTCGAGCGCCGCGTCCAGATGTTTGAGATAGTCTTTCTTGAGTTCGGCCGGGCGCGCCTCGTCGAAGAGGGGCGCGGGCTCGACCGTGAAGCGGACGTGGTCGAAGCCGAGGCTCTTGATGAGTTCCACGTCGCGCGCCGTGGTGTGCTCGCGCAGGTGCTTCTCGGAGTAGTCCTGACGCGGCGACTGCGCGAACCAGTGGCTCAGGTTGACGCCGCGCCGTACGTGCGCGAGGCGCGAAGCGGGCACGTTGGAATTCTGCCGCGCACGACTCACAGAGGGGCAGACGAGCGCCGCGAATAAGACTGCGAACGCGGCCGCGAACACGACGCGCGTATTCTTTCTTTGAAGTCGCATCGGTGTCAGGTCAAACACTTTCGACGAAGGCTCAAGCCCTTCGGACGACCGCGCTTCGGGCGGCGCGCCCGCGGGGTGGGGACTTTGTTGGACTACTTAACGAAACTCGAATATAACATACCGCACGCGCCTGTTCGCACACGTTTGCGCGACATTTCTTCGACGGATCACGAGTCCATGAACATCAACAAAACTTCTCTCGCCGCGGCGGCTGCACTTCTGCTGCTCGTGCTCGCGGCCGCGGCGCGCGCCGACGTGCGCGTGCCGTCGGTCATCGGCGACAACATGGTCTTGCAGCAGGGGCGAAAGGCGCGCGTCTGGGGCTGGGCCGAGCCGGGCGAGCGCGTGACGGTCACCTTCCGCGGCGACAAGGCGACGGCGACCGCCGACGCGCGCGGACGTTGGGAGGTCTTCACGGGGCCGCACAAGGCGGGCGGCCCGTTCGAGTTGACCGTGGCGGGCCGCAACACGCTCACCTTCAAGAACGTCCTCGTCGGCGAGGTCTGGGTCTGCTCCGGCCAGTCGAACATGGAGTGGTCGCTCGCCAACGCGCAGGACGGCGCGCAGGAGTCGGCCGCGGCCGCCGATCCCTCGAGACACCACATCACCGTCCCGAAGAAGACGTCCGCCGACCCCCACGACAACCCCGCACGGCGCTGGGTCATCACGACGCCGAAGGAGGCCGCGCAGTTCTCGGCGGTCGGCTACTTCTTCGGCCGCGAGCTTTATCAGAGACTCAAAGTCCCCGTCGGGCTCATACACACCTCGTGGGGCGGCACGCCCGCCGAAGCCTGGACGAGCCGCGCCGCGCTCGCCGCAGACCCGACGCTCAAGCCGATACTCGACCGTTACGACAAACAGTTGACCGACCTGCCGCTGCTCCGGCGCGAGTACGAGGCCGCGCAGGCCGAGTGGGCGCGCAAGTACATGACGGAAGATTCCGACAACATAGGCGAGCCCGCGGGGTACGCGAAGCCCGAATACGAGACGGCCGGTTGGAAGAGGATGAGACTGCCGCAGCTCTGGGAGTCGGCGGGCTTGGACGTGGACGGCGTCATCTGGTTCCGCAGGGAGGTGGAAGTACCTGCGGCGTTGGCGGGGAAGGATTTGACTTTGAAGCTCGGCGCCATCGACGACTTCGACACGACCTACTTCAACGGCGAGCGTGTCGGCTCGACGCGCGGCGACACGCCGAACGCGTGGATGGTTCAGCGCGCGTACCGCGTCCCCGGTTCGCTCGTGCGCGCGGGGCGCAACACCGTGGCCGTGCGCGTCTACGACCGCATGGGCGGCGGCGGCTTCGGCGGCGGCGAGATGTCGCTCGCGCCCGAAGGGGCTTCGAAGGCGGACGCGCTCCCGCTCGACGGCGAGTGGTCTTACAAAGAAGAGGCGACCGTGCCCTCGCGGCGGATAGACTGGGGGAGCCAGCCGCAAGCCCCCGGCCCCGCGAACCCGAACAGCCCGACCGTCCTCTATAATGCGATGCTCGCGCCGCTCCTCCCCTACACCATCCGCGGCGCCGTCTGGTATCAGGGCGAGTCGAACGCGGGCCGCGCATACCAGTACCGCACGCTCTTCCCCGCAATGATCCGAGACTGGCGCGCGGCCTGGGGCATCGGCGACTTCCCCTTCTACTTCGTCCAGCTCGCCAACTGGAAGGCGCGACCTGCCGACTCCATCGACAGCGAGTGGGCGGAGTTGCGCGAGGCGCAGACGTTAACTCTCAAGGCGCCGCACACGGGCATGGCCGTCACCATAGACATCGGCAACCCCGACGACATACACCCGCGCAACAAGCTCGACGTGGGTCTCAGGCTCGCGCGCTGGGCGCTGGCCGACACGTACGGGATGACGTTGGAGAAGTCGGGGCCGCTCTACGACTCTTACAAGGTCGAGGGCGATAAGGTGCGCGTCTCGTTCACGCACGCCGGGGGTTTGAAGCCGCGCGACGGCGCCGCGCCCGCGGGCTTCTACGTCGCGGGCGCCGCCCGCAAGTTCGTGGCGGCCGAGGCGCGCGTCGAGAAGCACTCGGTCGGCGTGTGGAGCAAGGACGTGCCGTCACCCATCGCCGTGCGCTACGCGTGGGCCGACAACCCAACCGCCAACCTCTCCAACTCCGACGGCCTGCCCGCCTCTCCCTTCCGCACCGACGACTGGCCCGCCGTCACGGCCGGGCGCAACTGAAAAGGCGTGAACCGTAAACCGTAAACCGTGACAAGTGGGAAGCTGTCTTCCACTTGTCACGGTTTACGGTTCACGCTTACGCGGTGGTCACCGCCGCGAACTTACTCGACAGCACGAGGCTCAGCGCGCCCATCAGACGCGGGGTCTCGCCGAGCGTCGAGGGGATGATGCGCGCGCTCTTCATGCCGCGACAGATGCTGTACTCCTCGACGGCCTTAATCAACTCTTCGCCGATGAGCGACCACGCGCGCGCGATCTCGCCGCCGACGATGACCGATCCGGGGCTGAGCCCCTTGATGATGTTCGAGATGCCGACGCCGAGGTAGCGACCGGTCTCGACGAG
>CAXTSK010000236.1:0-7738 GCA_964246655.1 uncultured Pyrinomonadaceae bacterium | reverse complement strand
GCGAGAAAAACTGAAGCGCCTCTATCCCGCAAATTCAGTGCGATGAAACACTAGTCGGGGCCGGCAAATAAAAAGGGCATCCGAGCCTCCACACGACATCCACGAACGACGGCTGAGGCCCCGGGCGACCGTTTCAGCTACGCCTCCATTACATGTCCCACCTTAGACGCCCGCCGAACTGGCCTTCGCCGACCGCCGCGAGGGCGCGCCCGCCTCTGCCGCCACGAGACCCGCCGCCCGAAGCCCGGAGCGAGTACCAGAATGGAACCCCGAAACCCTTGAAAAGACCCGCAAACGGGAATACCAATCCCGCGCCCGCGCCCGGGGCCGCAGTCCCGCAAATGGAATCCAGGCGAAACCCCCAATAATCACGGCAAACTCCGGCCGGCCCACGCGCCCGCGGCTCATGGCACGACCCTTGTAATCACAGAGACCCGCCAGGCAGGCTTCCCCAGGCCGCCGACGCCTACAGAAGGCAGAACGCCATGAACGCAACCGACAACCGAACGCAGGAACACCCGGCCCGCGCCCCCTTCGCCGGCGCTCGACGCCGACTGCCAGACGAAGCTGCTCATCGCCATCGGAGAGAAGCGCTTCACGCCCGTCGGCGCCAACGCGCCCGTCGAAGTAGATGTCCGCGCCATCGCCGCCACCAGCGCCGACCTCGAAACGATGATGGCCGAGGGCAACTTTAAGCGCGACCTCTACTACAGGCTCCGCGGCCTTCATCACGCCATCGCGCCGCTCCGCGAGCGCCCCGAAGACATACCCGCCCTGGCACACCACATGGCCGCCCGCGCCGCCGCGTCCCTCGGCGTCCGACAACCGTCCTTCGACGCCGGCGCGCTCGCCGCGCTCGCCGCGCACGTCGGGGAAGGGCACATCCGAGACCTGGAGAACGCCGTGGGCGCGATGGTTCTCAAGGCCGTCCGCCTCGACCGCTCGGACGTGATCACGGCCGCGCGCGCGGCGGCCGAACTGTCGCCGTCCGCGTCGCGCAGCGCCTCGGTCGCGGCCCGCATATCGCCGGGAACGCTTCGCTTCGACCCGGAGACCGACACGCTCAGGGACATTGAAGAGCGCTCCGCGCTCGCCGTCATCGAGGCCGTGCTCGAAAGAGAGGGCGACATAAAGTCCGCCGCCTCCGTGCTCAAGACGGACCGCGGCGACCTCTCCAGAAAGATCAGGGCGCTGCGCGAGAGGCACGCACTCAGCGTTGCCCCCTCGGTCGTCTTCTCGGTATGATTGAAGGGCGCCCGCGCACACGCCGGCCCGGGGAGGCTATCAACGTGTCCGTCTACGTCAACGAATTTGAAGAGTCCGAAGACCCGCTCGGCGGCGACTCCGGCGCGGACGCCGCCGCGCGCGCGCACCTCTCGCCACGCTTCCACGACCCTTTCGCCGCGGCTGAAGGCATCGAGCACGAAGACCTCTCTGATTACGCGCGCAGCGACGGCAGGTCGCCGCTGGAGTAATCGACGCTCGCGCCGAGCGAGCAAGCAGGCAGTGCCCAAACGCCAAGGTAGCCCGCCCACGTTCGAGTTCGACATCCCCGGCCGAGAATGCACCCTCTTCCCTGAAGCATCGCTCCCCGCGGAGTCGAAGTCCGTCACCGCGAGCAGTCTCAGGGGCGCGCGAGTGGCGGCTCACGCGACAACTCGGCGCGTCGAAAGGAACCTCGCGTTGGAGGAGGACGCCCGACGGATGGTCTAGGCGCACGCCGCGCGGGGTCATCCGCGTGCGCGACGAACACACCACGGAAGAGAACCGCGCGCCCGCGCCGCGCCGCGCGCGACGAGAAGACGACGACACCGCCGGAGACGGCGAAGATAAACAACAGAGCCTCTGGGACCGATGATCCTCCAGACTCCAAACCTTGACGAAGGGCAGGCGTCGGCCGCCCGCCTCTTCCACGACGCCGTCACCTCCGGCACCGGCGTCCTCGCGGGGCGCTACGTCGAACGTTTCGGCAACAGGATATCGCCCGACCTCGCCGCCGAACTCTTCCCCGACTACTCGCGCTCGCTCATCATCGTCGGCGGCCCCTACGGCTGCGGCAAGGAGAGTGTCGTCGAAGAGCTCTCGGCCGAGCTGGCCCGGCACACGCACGCCATCTTCAGCACGAGCCTCGACAGCCTCCGGAAGGCCGACGAGGTCATAGCGCGCGCGCTCGAAACCCGCAGGCAGACCGTCGTCGCGTTCGTCCACCGCCCCCTCGCCCGGGCGGTCAGCGAGGCCGTCAGGCTCGCCGCCGCCACCGGGCGCGCCGTCCCGCTGTCGCAGATCGTCAAAGAGCACCGCGCGTCGGCCCCGACCTTCAGGTGGCTCGCCGACAGGTACCGCGGCGAGCGAACGCTGACCTTCGGCCTCATCGATACACCCGCGACGACCGGCCCGGGCTGGCGCGTCCCGCGCCGCTCGGCATCATCAAAGACTTCCCCAAGACGACACTGCGAGAAGATGAGAAGACCGCGCACGACGCCTACGCCGCCGCCACTATTCTCGGCGTCCACCGACTCGACCCCGCGGCCGCCGAGGCCTTCGGCTTCCGCCGAGCAGCCGGCAGGCCCGAGGCTTCTCCTCAGCCTGATCGCGGCCAACCTCAGCGGGGCCGCCCCGAAACATCCCGGCCGTGGGAAGCGCCGCCCAACGCGCCCGCAGCCGACACGCGACGAACGTCCGCGCCCGACCCCTATAACAGGTCGCGCGGCAGCGCCTTCGGCACCCTCTGCGTCATCTCGGACCGCGCCGACGCGTTCATGACCGCACACGTCGAAACACTCGAAGCGCTCGCGCGCCAGCTGCTGATCCGGATGGAACTGCACCGGGCGACCTCCGAGGTGCGTGAGAGTTCGGACCGCCTCCACGGCCTGATCCGCGCCGCCGGGGCCGGCCTCTGGGAGATAGAGATCGAGACGGGCGCGACGACGTGGTCCGACTCGCTCTACGAAATCTTCGGCCTCACGCCCGGCACCCGCGAGCCCTCGCCAGAGACCTGGGGCGAGCTCGTCCACCCCGACGACCGCGAGCGCGTCACCGAGGAGATGCACCGCGCCGTCGGCCGCCACGAAGAATCGCGCACCGAGTACCGCGTCTTGCAGCCCGGCGGGGTCATGCGCTGGGTCATCGGCTACAGCCGGGTCTTCGACGACCCGGAGGGCCGGCCCCTCAGGCGTTGCGGCATCACCATCGACATCACCAAGCTCAAGCGTGCCGAGGAGGGCAGGGCGCAGCTGGCGTCCATCGTCGAGTCGTCCGACGACGCCATCATCGGCCAGACGCTGGAGGGCAAGATCACGAGTTGGAACCGGGGCGCGGAGAAGACCTACGGCTACGCCGCGCCGGAGGTCGTCGGGCGCCACATCGGCGTAATCGTCCCCGTCGGCCTCGAGGCCAACGTCCGGGAACTCCTCGCGGAGGCGACCGCCGGGCGCGGCGTCACCCGCCACGAGACGAGGCGCGTCCGCAAAGACGGCGCGGTCATCTGCGTCTCCGTCAACATCTCACCCGTCAGGGACGCGGCCGGCAACGTCGTCGGCGCCTCCGCCATCGCCCGCGACATCACCGAGGCGAAGAAGTCCGAGGCGCTGCTCCGCGAGAGTGAGCAGCGCTACCGCCAGCTCGTCGAGAACGCGAGCGACATGATCTACCAGACCGACGCTTCGGGGCACTTCACGTTCGTCAACCCGCAGGCCGCGGAGCGGACGAAGTACGCGACCTCGCGACCCGCATCAACCAGGACCGCCGCGCCGCGCTCGTCGAGCAGAAGACGGCGACGCTCACGCACGTCGCCCGGTACGACTCGACCACGGGCCTGCCCGGCCGTAAGCTCTTCGAGTCGGGGCTCGACGACCTCATCGAGTCGCAGCGCGGGTCGGGCCTCGCCACCGCGGTCATCGCCCTGGAGATCGACCGCCTCAAGAAGGTCAACGAGACGCTCGGGCACGACGCCGGCGACGAGGTGCTCAAGGAGGCCGCGAGGCGCTTGGGCGCCTGCCTCGGCGAGGGCGCGCTCATCTCCCGCGTCGGCAGCGACCAGTTCGCCGCGGCCGTCGCCTGCGCGGGCAGGGAAGAGGCGGAGATGCACGTCCTGCGCCTCAAGGAGGCCGTCAAGGGCGGGAAGTTCTCCGCCGCCGGCCGCGGGCTCCATACCACCGCCAGCGTCGGCTACTGCGTCCACCCCGAAGACGGCGACGACGCCAACGCGCTCCTGCGCAACGCCTCGTCCGCCCTCGACCACGCCAAGCAGAAGGGCGCCGACGCTCACACCGCCTACACGGCCGAGATCAACGAGCGTGCGCGCCGCCGCCTCGCGCTCGAACTCAGCCTGCGCGGGGCCGCCGAGGTCGGCGCGTTGGTCGTCCCCTACCAGCCGCAGGTGGACATGAGCCCGCGCGCGGGAACACGGAACTCGGACTGGTCTCGCCCGCCGAGTTCATCCCGCTCGCGGAAGAGACCGGTCTCATCATCCCCATCGGCGAGTTCGTCCTGCGCGCGGCCTGCGAGCAGGCGCGCCTCTGGCAGGACCGCGGCACCGCCCCGCGCCGCGTCTCAGTGAACCTCTCGGGCCGCCAGTTCGAGGAGCCCAACCTGGCCGGCGCGGTCGCGCGCATACTCCGCGAGACGGGGCTGGAGCCGACGCGCCTCGACCTGGAGCTGACCGAGAGCTCGATCATGTCGAACCCCGAAGCCTCCATCCGCACGCTGCGCGCCCTGAAGGAGATGGGCGTCACCCTCTCCGTGGACGACTTCGGCACCGGCTACTCGTCGCTCAGCTACCTGAAGCGCCTGCCGCTCGACACCCTGAAGATAGACAAGTCCTTCGTCCGCGACGCCATCAACGACCCGGACGACGCCTCGATGGTGATGACCATCATCATGCTCGCGCACACCTACAAGTTGAAGGTCATCGCCGAGGGCGTCGAGACCGAAGAGCAGTTCCGGTTCCTCTACCTCAATCGCTGCGACCAGGCGCAGGGGCACCTCTTCAGCCGCCCGCTGCCCGGGGAGGAGATCACGCGCCTGCTCGAAGGCGCCGGCAGGGAGGACGCCGTCCTCGCGAGCTGACGCGCGCCGCCGGGGAAGGGAGATGGAAGACATAATTCTTTTCGAACAGGGGCCGACCCACACGCGCCTCGTCGAGTCCGCCTCCGCCCTGTCGCGCCGTCTCGACGGCGAGGACATCGCGACCCTCCCCGAGCCGGAGAGGGTCGCGGTGGTCCTCCAGTGCCTCGCCTACGAGGCGACGAAAAACGGCTTCGCCAACTTCATCAGAGACGGGTACGGCAGAATCCTGCCCGACCTCCTCCCCGCGCTCTACCGCATCAACACGCCGACGGCGCGCGCCGCGGCCCGCCACGTCACCACCTGCTTCGCCATGTACGCCGAAACGTCCCGGCTCCCCAAGCCCTACTACCAGGCGGAGACGGCCGAACACGTCGAAAGGTGTAAGTCACGCGAGGCGGAGGCCGCGGAAGAGGTGGACCGCCTCATCCACCGGCTACTCGCCGACGCCGAGGACTACTTCGCCAAAAGAGAGGAAGGGAGGAGGGCGAAGCTCTGCTGGCACGACGAGACGCTTCAGGTCGAGTTCGCCGCCGTCGCCTTCACGGGCAGGGAAGCCCTCGCCACGATAGACGAGACCGAGCGCGAGGACGCCGAGGAGTACGACTACACGGACAGGCAGGCCCGCGGCCTCCTCATCAGGAAGCACCACCCGGAGCTGAAGGACTGGGGGACGTGCGCGCTCAACTGGGCGAGGGACGACTACGAGTCTCACTACCTCCTCATCAGCGGCGGCCTCGGCAACGAGGACTGCGACCGCAGAGACCCGGAGTTCCTCGCCTACCTGTGGCTGAGGCTGAGGGGGAAGACGGACTGGCACGGTATGGACGACGAGGTCCGCGAAACAGTGAGGGAGCTGTGGGGCAGCGACATGAGCTGCTGCGCGTAGGTGCGCGCGAAAAAACTCCTTCACATTGCCGCCGAAGCATGACTAAAATGCGTCATGGCAAAGGCAAGGGAAGCCGCGCCCGTAACGCTTACGGACGCGCAGCGAGCGCGGATAGAGGATCAATGGTTCGTCTTTGGGAACCACGGCCCCAAGACGACGCCCGGCAATCACGCCTTCATCCAGGCGATACTCGAACACGGCCTCGACGTCCGCCCGCTGAGAACCAGGCGCACGCCCAAGTCGCAAATCCCCACGCCCGAATGCGAGGCGGCAATCGACAGAATACTCGGCCAGCCGCACGTCCCTCACGAACGGGCCACGTTGCGCCTAATCCACACGGCCGCGACGCGCCCGCGCCTGAGGCTGGACCCCGAAGTCACCTCCATGCTCGATAGCATGAAGCGCCGCTGCCGCAACTTGACACCCGACCTTCAAGACGACACCCCCGACGCCGCCTGACCCCGGCTACATGGCTAGTTTGACGACGAGGGCGCCGGCCGCAAGGCCGAGCGCGACGCAGACGACGGCCAGCAGATACGCGAGCAGCTTGTTCGTCTTGCCTACCTTCGCGGCCAGGGCGACGACGCTGGCCAGTAGTAATTTATCCTCTTCGCGCATCTTTCTTCCTACCCGACCTCCTTTTTCACCATTAACCGAGGCGGCCTGCAAACGGAGAGTACCGGGTCGGCCCTCTCGTAGCAGGGCTTATGGTCCGCGCGCGCTGTGTTACATGAATCAGGCGTCCCCGCAGAAAACGGTCTCAGTCTTCCCGCCCCTTCCTACGCGCGAGCAGGCGCGCGACCGTCTCGACGAGCTTAGGGACGTCGCCGGGCTTGCGCAGGAACTCGTTGGCGCTGGCCCGCCGGCCCGCCGGTTCCACCTCGTCGCCCGAGAGCATGATGATCGGCGTTCGCCGCCGGTGCGCCAGCGTCCTGGGGTGCTTTATCAACTCGACCCCGTTCGCATCAGGCAGCCTGTTGTCTAAGATGAGCATGTCGAACCGCTCGCCGCTTTCCAGCTTCTCCAGCGCCGACGCCCCATCGGTACAGGTTTCGACCGACCAGCCCTCGTCATGCAGCACCACGCTTACCGCGTCCGCGGCGTGGGGAGCAGACCCGGCTCAGGAGGCTCCTGGCCTTGCCCAACGGGATTCCCTCGCACGACACCTTCCGCCGCGTCTTCCTGCGCCTCAACCTGCGGAAGTTTCAAGAGTCGTTTCTTTTGTGGATGCGCTCGGTGGCTGAGATGGGCACGGGCGAGGTCGTCGCCGTTGACGGCAAGGCGGTGCGCGGCGCACGCTCACCGGACGGCAAAGAGGGGTTGCGCCTGGTCAGCACGTGGGCTGCGGAGCAGCGGCTCATGCTGGGGCAGGCGGCGACGGTCGAACGCAGATACTTTATCAGCAGCCTGCGGGCCGATGCCAAAGAGGCGTTGCGCGCGGTGCGCGGCCATTGGCAGGTGGAGAACTCGCTGCACTGGGTCTTGGACGTGGCCTTTCGTGAGAATGCCTGTTGGACGCGGACAGGTAATGCGCCCGAGAACCTAGCGACCTTGCGGCACATAGCGGTGAATCTGTTGAAGCAGGAGCGCAGTTGTAAGCCCGGCGTCAAGAGCAAGTGGCTCAAGGCCGGGTGGGATGAGAGCTACATGCTCAAGGTGCTGAACATTTAAGATGCGTTTGCCCTAGCGGACACCGAATAACCGCGTCCTTTTGAGCCGGTTTTGATATTATCACTCATGTTACGCAGCGAGAAGCTGTGCATTGAGTTTGACAACTTCAGCATA
>CAXTSK010000235.1:0-7753 GCA_964246655.1 uncultured Pyrinomonadaceae bacterium | reverse complement strand
TCTCTATATTTTCTTCTAACTGCCTACTGCCTACTGCCATCTGCCTACTGCCATCTGCCTACTGCCATCTGCCTGCTGCCTACTTCTTCCCCTCCGGCTGTCGCATGGTGCCGACGACGTAGCCGCGGCGGGCGCGCAGCGTGAGACCCTGGCGGCGTGCGCCGACGCGGATGCGGCGGTACTCGGTCGCCGAGGCCCTACGCAGCGCGCGCTTGGGGCTGTAGGTGACGACGTACTGCGAGTCTATCTCGCGCGCGACGGAGGCGGCCTCAATCGACATCCCTTCTTCGGAGTCGGGCAGGCGCAGGCGGCCGCCGGTCTCCTCGGTCAGAGACTTCAGACGCGCCTCGCCGCGCTGCATCTCGCGCTCGGCCTCCTTGCGGCGTCGGCGCAGCGCGGGGTCGAAGGTGATGCCGGAGTTAACGTCGTGCGGGTTGATGCCGGGGCCGCGCATGCCGGGCGGGCGCGTCGGGTCGATGCCGACGGTCGCCTGGTCTGCGGCGCTCTGCGTCGCGCCCGGCTTCTCGGGCGGCACCTTCCACCAGGGCTGCTTCATCCCCTCGCGCGCGACCTCCGTGTAGCTGATGACGTGCAGCGTCGTCTGCGACGCGATGAGGCGATTCTTGCCGTCCTCGTAATCCTTCGAGTTCGCCAAGTCGATGCCGTCGGTGACGATGACGAGGTGCCGGTTGCCGACGGGTCGTTCGCCGAGCAACTCGACGGCGCGCTTGATGCCGCGGGACATGTTCGAGCCCTCGCCCGAGGCGAGCTTCGAGCGCACGGCGCGCACCGCTTCGAGCTTGTCGCCCGTCCAGCCTTGCAGCGTGTCCACCTTGCCGTTGAACTGGACGACGGCGAGGCTGTCTCCCTCGCGCAGGTTGCGTATGACGGAGAGCGCCACGTCGCGCGTCGTGTTGGCGCGCACGATGGGGTCTAAGTCCCAGCCGGTGCCGAGCAGGAGCACGACGCTCGCGGGCGTGCGCCGCACGCTCTTGACCTGCTGCGGCACGTCGTCCTCGACGACGAGCACGTCCTCGGCGGCGAGCGCGGCGTCGAAGTTCCCCTTCTCGTCGAAGGCGAAGACGGGAATGCGCACCTCCTCCGTGAAGATGCTCTCGGTCTCCTCGTCGTCGTTGGGCTTCAGCGTCGGGCGCGGGCGCACCCCGCTCTGCGCGCACAGGGGCGCGGCGAGCAGGAGCACGAAGAGCACGCTCGCGAAAAGGTTCGGCAGGCGGCGTAGGGACATTATGACTCCTCGGCGAAACTAAACTTCTGTACCCGCCGGTTCTGATGCTCCGCGAACCCCGGTTAGTTCGCCCGCGCGGAGCCGGCGCACGGCCTCGACCAGACGCCCGACGCGTGTGGGCTCGACCGTATGCCCCCAGAGCCCGCCCGCAGTGAAGAACGGCCCCACTATGACCCCGGCGGCCGCGTCGTAGAACTCCGCGACGTTCTCGGGCGTCACGCCCGAGCCGAGGAGCACGGGGACGCGGCAGTGCGACCTGGCCTCCTTAACGTCCGCGGCGCGCGGCGGCTCGCCCGTCGCGGAGCCGGAGATGATGACCGCGTCGCCGCGCATGAACTCGACGGCCGCGCACGTCTCGCCGAGGGAAACGTCCGCCGTGATGGCGTGCGCGGAGTGCTTCTTCTTCACGTCGGCCCAGACGCGCACGCCGTCGGCGCCGATCTTCCGCCGGAAGCGTAAAAGCTCCGCGGCCGAAGACTGAATCAACCCCTCGTCGGCGACGTGCGCGAACGCGTAAGCCTCGACGCGCACGTAGTCGAGCCCCGCGGCGTGAGCGACGGCCACGGACTCCAAGTTGGCGCCCGCGAGAATCTGCACGCCGACGGGGAGCCGCGCTTCATCTTTTACCGCGCGCGCGACGACCGCCATCGCCGCGACCACCTCGGGGCCGACCGAGCCGCGCAGGTAAGGCACGTCGTGCATGTTCTCGACCATCAAGCCGTCCACGCCGCCTTCGCGGTAGACGGCGGCCTCGCGCACGGCGAGCCGCGTCAACTCATCGACCGTGAGCGCGGACGCGGGCGTGCCCGGCAGCGCGCCGACGTGGATGACGCCGACGACCGGCTTCGGATTCCTGAAGAGGTCGGGGGTCACTTGAAAGAAACCGTTTCGACATCGGCGTAGCCGAGCTTCAGAGGTGTCTCGCGGCCGAAGACCTCGACGCGCACCTTGAGCAGACGCTTCGCCTGGTTGATGCCTTCGATCTTACCCGTGAACGCCGCGAACGGACCCGACAGCACGCGCACCGTGCCGCCCAGCCTGAACGCCTGGGGCATCCGCTTGCGCTCCGGCCACTCGCGGAAGAGTTGTTTGATTTCGTCTGACATCACTTTCCCTTTCTCGCCTGCGCCTGCACGGCGGTGATGGCGACGGCGTCCACGATGTCTTCGGCCTTGCAGCCGCGGGAGAGGTCGTTGGCGGGCTTGTCCAAGCCCTGAAGAATCGGGCCGATGGCGGTCGCGCCGCCGAGCCGCTCGGTCAGCTTGTAGGCGATGTTGCCCGCTTGCAGGTCTGGGAAGATGAGTACGTTGGCGCGGCCCGCGACCGTTGAGCCGGGCGCCTTCGACTCGCCGACCTTCGGCACGAGCGCGGCGTCCGCCTGTAGCTCGCCGTCGATCTCAAGCTCGGGCTGGCGCGCGCGCACCGTTCGCGTCGCCTCGACGACCTTATCGACGAGCGCGTGCTTGGCGCTGCCCTTGGTCGAGAAGGAGAGCATGGCGACGCGCGGCTCCGCTTCTAAGAGCGCGCGGCACGAGTCGGCCGAGGCGATGGCGATCTCGGCCAGCTCCGCCGCCGAGGGCTCGATGACGACGCCGCAGTCCGCGTAGATGAGCGCGCCGTTCGCGCCGAACGCGGGGTCGGGCAGAACCATCACGAAGAAGCTGCTGACGATCTTGAATCCGGGGCGGATGCCGATGCAGTGGAGCGCGGCGCGGACGGTGTGCGCGGTCGTGTTGGTGGCGCCCGCGACCGAGCCGTCGGCCTTGCCCTCGCGCACGAGCAGGTTGCCGTAGTAGAGCGGGTCGCGCACGGCGATGCGCGCCTCGTCGGGCATCATGCCTTTCGCCTTGCGCAGCTCGTGGTAGAAGGCGGCGACGCGGTCGAAGTCCGCGGCGCGCGTGTGGTCGAGGACGTTCACGCCGCCGAGGTCCGCGCCGGCCGCGCGTGCGTGCGCGCGCACCTTCTCCTCGTCGCCGAGCACGGTGACGCGCGCGATGCGCTCGCGCGTGACGATGGCAGCGGCGACGACCGTGCGCGGGTCTTCGCCCTCCGGCAGGACGATGTGCTGTGGGTCCGCGGCGGCTCTCTCTCTGATGCGTTGCAGTATCGACATAGAAGCGACTGTCAGTCGGAAGAAAGAATTAACAGGGATGGACGGGAGGGGTGTTAGGTGTTGGATGTTGGGTTAAGAAGTTGCTTTTCCCCAACACCCAACATCCAACACCGTCCTTTACTTCCTCTCCCGTCCATCCCTGTTCGAATTGTTCTGGTTGAGACGGCTGTCAATGTAACACGAAGCGTCGGGCCGTGAGAACTCGGGGCAGTAGTACGGTCAGCCGTTGAGTGAGTCGTCGATGAGATCCTCGGCCGCGGCGGCGAGGCGGCGGACGATTACGGGGTCGTGCGTCTTGAGGGCGGCGAGGGTGCGCTCTTCGGGGACGGCATGGGCGTCGAAGCCCTCCTCGTCGAAGCCGACGAGCGCGACGCGCAGGGCGGGCGAGTCGGCGACGACGAACCACTCGCGCGCCAGTCGCGGCGAGCCTTCGAACTCGATGGCGCGCATGTTGGGGTGTCGCGGCGGCTTCCAGTCCGGCTCGCCGAAGACGTAGACGCGTTCCGACACGTCCGCGATGCGCATGTAGCGGTCTACGACCGGCTCCATCCGCGAGAGCTTTTCAAAACCCGCGTAGAGTCTTCCGCCGCGGTGCGTGCGCAGCAGGACGGCGTTCTCGATGAGCAGGCTGATGTATTCGAGGGCGGGCACCTGCGCGCGGAAGCGGAAAGTCGCACGCTCGTCGAAGTCACGCCGCGAGATGTGCGTGACCGTGCCGAGGTCTTCGACCGTCTCGCCGGCAAAGGCCAAAGCCTGCTCGAACATCGAAAACTCTCTCATGGCAGGGTGCGGGCGCTCCGAGGGTCAAGCAGCGCGCCGGACTCTTTTTTATTAACTCAACTCTTCGCCCGCGTCGCAGATTTCTCGTGAAAGTGTGAAGGAAAAAAGTAGACAGTAGACAGTAGTCAGTAGAAAAGCTTTCGCAACCGAGCACCTGCGCGGTGTTCATCATCTACGCCGAGCGAAGCCTACTGGCTACTGTTTTTAAGCGCTTCGAGCAGTTTGTCGTGGATGCCGCCGAAGCCGCCGTTGGACATGACGGCGACCACGTCGCCCTCTCTTAAGATCGGCGCAAGGTGTTCGACTATCGGGTCGGCGCCGTCGAAGCAGAGGGCGGGGCGGTCGCGGCGCGCGGCAATGTCGGCGGTGAGTTCGTCCGTGTTGAGGAGGAGGCCGTAGACGCTGCCCTTCTCGCGGGCGAAGACCGAGGAGAGGACGACGTAGTCGGCGGGGTCGAAGGCGGAGGCGTACTCCTCCTGAAAGACTGCGAGGCGCGAGGTGGCCGAGCGCGGCTCGAAGACGGCGACAAGGCGGCGGCCTTTGTACTTCTCGCCGAGCGCGCGTAGCGTCTCGCGCACGGCCGTCGGGTGATGCGCGAAGTCATCGATGACGGTGACGCCGCGCTCAAGCCCTCGCACCTGCATGCGGCGTTTGACGCTCTGGAAGGTCTTGAGCGCGTCCTTGATCGTCTCTTGAGAGATACCCCAGGCGTCGGCGGCGATGATGACGGAGAGGCAGTTGAGCACGTTGAAGTCGCCGATGAGCGGCATCTCGAACTCGCCCCACGGCTCGCCCTCGCGCAGGACGCGGAAGCGGGTGAGCGCGCCCGAGTAGTCAACGTCTGCGGCGCGCCAGCGCGCGTCCGCGCTCGTGCCGAAGGTTTCGAGCTGCGTGTGCAGACGCCCGCCGAACTCCGCCACGACCTCGCGCACGGCGGGGCTGTCCCATCCCGCGATGAGGCGGCCCCGCGAGGGGACGAGGTTCATCAGGCGGCGGAAGGCGAGCTTGACGGCGTCGAGGTCTTTGTAGATGTCGGCGTGGTCAAACTCGATGTTGCCGACGACGGCGATCTCGGGGAGGTAGTGCATGAACTTCGGCCCCTTGTCGAAGTAGGCCGTGTCGTACTCGTCGCCCTCGATGACGAAGTAAGGGCTTTCGGTCACGCGGAAGCTCGCGCCGAAGTTCTGCACGACGCCGCCGACGAGGAACGAAGGATTTAACCCGCCGCGCTCCATGACCCACGTCGCGATGCTCGTGGTCGTCGTCTTCCCGTGCGTGCCCGCGACGACGAGCGAGCGGCGGCCGCGGATGAACTCCTCCTTGACAACCTCGGCCTGCGAGCGGTAGACGAGCCGCCGGTTCAGAGTCTCTTCCACCTCGGCGTTGCCGCGCGACAAGGCGTTGCCGACGACGACGCAGTCGGGCGCGGGCTCAGGCAGGTGCTCCGGCCGATACCCTTGCATGACGGGGATGCCGAGTGACTCCAGCATCGTGGACATCGGCGGGTAGACGTTCTCGTCCGAGCCCGTGACCCTGTGCCCGCGCGCCTGCAACATCCCGGCGAGCGACGCCATCGCCGTCCCGCAGATTCCGATTAAGTGATAGTGCATACGTGAATGAGTGACGAATGATGAGTGATGAACGATGAATTAAGAACCGTCTTTAATTCATCATTCATCACTCATCATTCGTCACTTTTCGCTGTTGGGATTGTGAACGAGAACGTCGAGCCCTTGCCGACTTCGGACTGGACGTAGATTTTGCCGCCGTGAAGTTCGACGAGCTGGCGCGTGATGTAGAGGCCGAGCCCCGTGCCCTTCTCGCTGCGGGTGGCGCGCGAGCGCGCCTGCGCGTACTTGTCGAAGATGTCGCGGAGGTCTTCTTCGGGGATGCCGACGCCGGTGTCGGTGACCGAGACGCGCACCTGCGCGCCTTCGGGCGCGGCGCTCAGGGAGACGCGGCCGCCGCGCGGCGTGAACTTCAAAGCGTTCGAGACGAGGTTGACGAGCACGCGGCGGAGCTTGGCGCGGTCGGCGCGAAGCGTCGGGAGCCCGTCGGGCACGTCCACTTCGAGCGCGATCTCCTTCTCGGCGGCGAGCGGCTGCATCTGCTGGCTCAGCCCGTCGATGAGTCCGCGCAGCTCGATGGTCGAGAGGTCGAGGCGCATCGTGCCCGACTCCAGCTTCGACGCGTCGAGCAGGTCGTTGACGAGTTCGATGAGGTTCTGCGTGTTGCGCTCCATCATCGAGACCATGTTCTTCTGCTCGGGCGTCATGTCGCCCAGACGCCCCGAGGTGAAGAAGTTGATGACGCCGCTGATGACGGTCAAAGGCGAGCGCAGGTCGTGCGTCGTGAGCGCGAGGAACTCCTCCTTCATCGCGGAGACTTCGCGCAGTTGCGCGTTCGCCTGGTTCAGCTCGCGGTTCGACTCTTCGAGCTTCGTGTTGAGGCGCTCCATCTGCTCGCGCTTCTCTTCGAGCTCGCCGAGCACCTGCACGAGGTCGCGGTTCTGCCGCGCCAGTTCTTCGAGCGCCGAGTCGTCCTCCTCGTTGTTGACGAAGTCGCGCAGGAAGTCTGCGCGGCCCCTGACCTGTTCGGCCTCGGCGGGCGGGAGCCACTTGACGACCAGGACGCGCGTGCCCTCGCCCTCCTTCGACTGGATGTCGAACTCGTCCATCAAACGGCGCGTGCCGATGAGGCCGACGCCCAGGCCGGAGGGCGAACGGTACGTGCCGCGGACGATGGAGCGGAGCTTGGCCTCGTCGATGCCGGGGCCGTCGTCGCGCGCGGTGATTTGCAGGCCGGCGGCCGCCGCGCCGCGCGTGGCGAGCGACAGAGTGATGGCGCCCGAGCGCGCGTACTCGTAGATGTTGCGCGTGAGTTCCGAGACGGCCGTGGTGATCTTGATCTGCGTCGTCGAGTCGAAGCCCATCTCGCGCGCCAGCCGCCGGACGCGCTCGCGCACCTTCACGATGTCGGCCTCGCGCCGCACGTAGATGTCGCCGAGCCGTGTCGAGGTGATGCCCTGCATAACTGGTAAATAGTAAATGGTGAATGGTAAATGGTAAACAGGCGAGAGGCGGTTACTATCCACCATTCGCTATTTACTATTCACCATTCATCCCTTTCACCGGTAGACGAGGACGGTGGCGTCGTCGGAGCTGCGCGCGAAGTCGCGGAGGAGGACTCCGGCGAGGAGCTGGGGGCTTTTGAAGGCGAGGCCGGGGTAGGCGTTGGCGTCCCAGGTCGCGCTGATGCCGTCGGAGGCGATGACGAGCGTGGTGCCCTCGTCCCAGCGGTGCGGCCAGACGCGCACCTGCGAGAGGCGCGCGCCGAGCGTGCCGTTCGAAGGGATGGGGCGCGCCGGGTCGGTGGCGCCGAGCACCCGCACCTCGACGTTGCCGACGCCCGCGTAGTTGAACGTCCCGCGCGCGTGGTCGAGCACGACGGCGCCCATCACCGCGCCGCGCGTCGCGCGCAAAGCGTCGTGCGTGGAGAGGATCAACTCGTCGAGCGGCTCGCCCTCCCACTGCTCCAACGTGTCGAGCGCGGCCACGGCCGCCTCGCGCGCGCCGCGGCCGGGGCCCACCCCGGGCCCGGCCGCGGGCCCCGTC
>CAXTSK010000234.1:0-7773 GCA_964246655.1 uncultured Pyrinomonadaceae bacterium | reverse complement strand
CCGCGCGCGCGCGCCAAGTCGAGGGCGGGGCCGACGCGCAGCCGACGACCTACGAGGGCGCGCTCCTCGGCGGTTCGGACGACGCGTCCTACGCGCTCCTGCGCGGGCTCGACGAAGGCTCGCCGCGCGCGTTGGCCGCAGTCCGCGCGACTCTGACGAGGGGCTCGCTCGAAGACCTCTTCAAAAAATCCGACGAGGGGGCGGACGGGGCGGTGCCGGTCGTGCTCGGCGAGGAGCTTGCGGCGCGCGCGGGGCTGACGACGGTCGGCGACGAGGGTTTTGTTCTGACCGCGGGCTCCGCCGCGTCGCGGTCGCCGTCGGGAGCACCTAACGCGCTGCGCGTGCGCGTCGTCGGGCTGTTCCGGTCGGGCCTGTTCGAGTACGACTCGGCGTGGGCTTACCTGTCTTTATCGTCGGTCACGCGCGCCGTTGGGAGCCGCCCGCCTTCGGCTGTCGTCAGCGTCGAGGCGCAAGACCTCGACGCGAGCGTTAAGGTCGCGCGGCGCCTGCGCGCCGAGCTGGGCGCGGGCTGGACGACCGTGGACTGGCGCGAGGCGAACCGCCCGCTCTTCGAAGCGCTGGCGTTAGAGAGGCGGACGGTCGCGCTCATCATCATGCTCGTGACAATCGTCGCCGCGCTCAACATCACGACGACGCTCGCGCTGGTCGTCGTCGAGCGCCGCGCAGACATCGCCGTGCTCTCGACCGTCGGGGCGCGCGCGGCGGGCGGCCCGCGGGGGGTGATGTTCGAGGGCGCCGTCATCGGCGCGCTTGGGGCACTGGCGGGCGTCGTGATTGGTCTTGGCGCCTGTTTCGTCGCAGACCACTTTCAACTCGTGCGCCTGCCGCCCGACGTGTACTCTTTGAGCGCCGTGCCGCTCCACCCGCACGCCGCGGACGTGCTGACGGCCGCGCTCGCCGCCTTCGCCGTCAGCCTCCTCGCCACGCTCTACCCCGCCTGGCAGGCCGCGCGCGTCCGCCCCGCCGAGGTCTTGAGGTACGAGTAGGAATTTCAAATTTGAAATTTCAAATTTCAAATGGCTTTGAGCTTAAGGTGGAAGACCTCCGCAAGTCTTTCCGCGAGCCGTCGGGAGGCATTTTAGAAGTTCTGCGCGGCGTCTCTTTAAGTTTGAAGGCGGGCGAGGCGGCGGCGGTCGTGGGCGCTTCGGGGGCGGGGAAGACGACGCTGCTGCACGTCGTCGGCGGGCTTGAGGCGGCGGACGCGGGCGACGTGCGTTTGGGCGAGTTCGACGTGACGCGCGCGTCACCTTCCGAGCTTGTGCGCTGGCGCGGGCGGGAGGTCGGCTTCGTCTTCCAGTTTCACCACCTGCTCGCAGACCTCTCGGCGGAGGAGAACGTCGCGCTGCCGCTGCTCGTCGCGCGCATCGGTCGGCGCGAAGCTTTAACTCGCGCGCGGGAGTTGTTGAATAAGGTCGGACTCGGCTCGCGCCTCACACACGCGGCAGGCGAACTATCCGGCGGCGAGCAGCAGCGCGTAGCCGTCGCCCGCGCGCTCGTCGCGCGGCCCCGCCTCGTCCTCGCCGACGAGCCGACCGGCAATCTCGACGCGCGCACGGGCGAAGAGGTCGGCGCACTCCTCCTCTCCCTCTGTCGCGACGCGCGCGCCTGCGCCCTCGTCGCCACGCACAACGAGAGCCTCGCGCGCCTCTGCGACCGCCGCCTCACGCTGCGCGACGGAAGGCTGGAAGAGGGTGTTGGGTGTTAGGTGTGGGGTTTTGGGGAAAAGCGCGTCTTTACCGGCACCTAAAACCCAACACCCAGAACCCTTTTTATAAATCTGACATCCGCGCCTGCTTTCAGTTATAATGCGTCGCGGGTGCCCTGGCGGCGGTTCTCCCTATGTTTTAAGACACGCCGAAGCCCGAAGTCCTTATCTGTCCGGTCGGAAACAGCCTTATATGTTTGAGCGATACACGGAGAAGGCGCGGAGAGTCATCTTCTTCGCACGGTACGAAGCCTCCCAGTTCGGCGCCCCCGCCATCGAGCCCGAGCACCTCCTGCTCGGCCTGATGCGCGAGGACAAGACGCTGACGGCGCGCTTCCTCGCGCGCGCGCAGACTTCCCTCGAAGCCATCCGCAAGGAGATCGAGGGACGCGCGCCCCTACGCGAGAAGATTTCCACCTCGGTCGAACTGCCCCTCGCGCCCGAGACCAAGCGCGTGCTTGCCTTCGCGCACGAGGAGTCGGACCGGCTTCAGCACCGGCACATCGGGACGGAGCACCTGCTGCTGGGCCTGCTGCGCGAGGAGCGCTCGATGGCCGCCGAGATTCTCTACGAGCGCGGCCTGCGTCTGAACGCGGTGCGCGAGGAGGTCTCGCGCCAGTCGGGCAACGACCCGCGCGCCGCGCAGAAGAAGGAGACGCCGCACCTCGCCGAGTTCTCGCGCGACCTGACCGAGGACGCCGCCAACGACAAGCTCGACCCGCTCGTCGGCCGCGAGGCCGAGATCGAGCGCGTCGTCCAGATACTCTGCCGCCGCACGAAGAACAACCCCGTGCTCATCGGCGAGCCCGGCGTCGGCAAGACCGCGATTGTCGAAGGTCTCGCGCAGCGCATCGTCCGCGGCGACGTGCCTTCGTTTTTAGAGAACAAGCGCATCCTCTCGCTCGACCTCTCGCTCATCGTCGCGGGCACGAAGTACCGCGGCCAGTTCGAGGAGCGCCTGAAGCAGATCATGCGCGAGCTGGTCGAGAACCCGCAGTACGTCGTCTTCATCGACGAGCTGCACACGCTCGTCGGCGCGGGCTCGGCCGAAGGGTCGCTCGACGCGGCGAACATCCTCAAGCCGGCGCTTTCGCGCGGCGAGATTCAGTGCATCGGCGCGACGACGCCCGCTGAGTTCCGCAAGTCCATCGAGAAAGACCGCTCGCTTGAGCGCCGCTTCCAGGCGGTGAAGGTTCCGCCGCCGAGTGAAGAAGAAGCCGTCTCCATCCTCGACGGCGTGCGCGAGCGCTACGAGGCGTTCCACCAGGTGCGCTACACCGACGACGCCATCGAGGCCGCCGTCTACCAGTCGAACCGCTACATCCCCGACCGCTTCCTCCCCGACAAAGCCATCGACGTGATTGACGAGGCGGGCGCGCGCGTCAAGCTCCGCGTGAGACGGGACGCCCCGCCGCGCGACAACTTCTACGACGAGCGCGAACGCGGCGCGGGCGGCTTCTACCGCCCGGCGCTCAACTCCTCGCCGCTCGTCGAAGAGGACGACCTCATCATGTCGGTCGAGGTCACGAAGGACGACATCGAGGACGTGATCGCGCGCTGGACGGGCATCCCCATCACCTCGCTCAAGGAGGAGGAGACGCAGAAACTCCTCCGCATCGAGGAGGAGCTGAGGGGCCGCGTCATCGCGCAGCGCCCGGCCATCTCGGCGCTGGCGCGCTCCATCCGGCGCTCGCGCGCGGGGTTGAAGAACCCGCACCGCCCCGTCGGCTCGTTCCTCTTCTTAGGCCCGACGGGCGTCGGCAAGACCGAGGTCGCGCGCAGCCTCGCCGAGTTCCTCTTCGGCTCCGAGCGCTCGATGATCCGCTTCGACATGAGCGAGTTCATGGAGAAGCATTCGGTCTCGAAGCTCATCGGCTCGCCGCCGGGCTACGTCGGCCACGAGGAGGGCGGCCAGTTGACGGAGAGGATTAAACGCTCTCCCTACGCCGTGCTCCTCTTCGACGAGATCGAGAAGGCACACCCCGACATCTTCAACGTGCTGCTGCAAGTCTTCGAGGACGGCATCCTGACGGACGCGCTCGGCAACACCGTTGACTTCAAGAACGCCATCATCATCATGACCTCCAACATCGGGGCGCGCTTCATCCAGAAGAAGGGCGCGATGGGCTTCCAGGCCAGCCCCGACGCCTCGCGCGAGAAGATGGAGGAGATGGTGATGAACGCCGTGCGTCACACCTTCAACCCCGAGTTCATCAACCGCCTCGACGAGATCATCATCTTCGACCAGCTCATCGACGACGAGCTGTTGGAGATCGTCGGCCTCCAGGTCGAGCAGTTGAACAAGACGCTCGCCCGCCGCGGCCTCGAAGTCCGCCTGACCGTCGAAGCTAAGCGCTGGATCGTCGAGAAGACCTGCGGCGACCGCTCCTACGGCGCCAGACCCTTAAGGCGCGCGCTCCAAAAGTACGTCGAAGACCCGCTCTCCGAGGCGCTCATCCAGGGCACCTTGGGCGACTCCGCCGTCATCGAGGTCTACGCCGAGGGCAACGAACTCTCCCACCGCCCGGCCGTCGTCGAGGAGCCCGGCGACGCGCTTTTAATTCACTGAGTAGGCAGTAGACAGTAGCCAGTGGTCAGTAGAAAACTTCGGCGGGCGTCGGGTATTTAACCCGCAACGCCCGCCGAAATTGCTTTTCCTACAGTCTACTGCCTACAGTCTCCTGACTACTCCCCGGTTGGAGATTGGCCTCCTGGTCATTTATAATGCGCCACTTTGCGGGAGTCGTGCGGCTGGCAACGGTTGGGCGCGCGGGGTGAATCCAAGAAGGGCCTGTTCTAAACCCTGACGCCTGAGCCGGAGTCGCGCACGTCTGTGCCGCTCCGGGCGGAAAAAATTCTCGAAAAGATTTTTCCTATTAAAGTCTCCCGAATTCATTCGACCGCAATTCAAGAGGCGAAAAACTAAGTTTATGCGAATTCGCGCGCCCTGGACTCAACACGTGGCGGCCTTCGTGGCCTGCCTCATGCTCCTCAACCTGGCGCTCCCGGCGGTGAGCGCCGGCGCGCAGGAGCCGGCGCCGGCGCAGGAAGAGCGGAAGCTCGTCGAGGACGTGCAGATTGAGGGTAACCGCCGCCTGCGCGACGAGGACATCCTCTACCACATCCAGACCCGCCCCGGCGATGTCTACAACGCGGCCCAGATTCAGCGCGACTATCAGGCGCTCCTCAACCTTCCCTTCTTCGACAAGACCAAGGTGCGCGTTTCCACCACGGACGGCCCCCGCGGCGGCAAGGTCGTCATCTTCGACGTGATCGAGCTGCCCGTCATCCGCGAGCTGACCTTCAAGGGGTTGAAGAGCGTCGGCGAGGCCGACGTGCTCAAGGAGTTCCGCGAGCAGCGCGTCGGCATCGCCCGCGAGCAGACCTACGACCCCGTCAAGGTCAACAACGCCCGGCGCGTCATCAAGGAACTGCTCGCGCAGCACGGCCACCCGAACGCGGTCATCACCCCCGACACCGAGGAGGTCTCGGCCACCTCCATCGCGCTCACCTTCGACGTGGACGAGGGCGACCGCGTCCGCGTCGTGGACATCCAGTTCGAGGGCAACCAGCACTTCTCCGACGGCGAGCTGCGCGGCGCGATGAAGCTCGTCAAGGAGGCCGGCCTCATGTCGCGCTTCCGCGGGCAGGACATCCTACATCTCGAAAAGCTCGACTACGACCTGCGCAAGAACGTCGTCGATTACATGCGCTCGAAGGGCTACCTCGAAGCGCGCACCGGCGAGCCGCAGGTCGAGGGGCTGGGGCCGAAGCGCACGGGCTTCCCCGTCCTGCCGCTCCCGATCATCTCGTCCACCGACGAGGGCTTGCGCGTCACCATCCCCGTCACCGAGGGCAAGCTCTACCGCCTCGGCGAGATTAAGATCGAGGGCAACTCCATCTACTCGGAGGAGCTGATCCGGCAGGTCATCGGGCTCAAGTCGGGCGAGGTCGCCAACGGCCAGCGCATCGGGAAGGCCGTCTACGAGGACTTGAAGAACCTCTACGGCCGCTCGGGCTTCATCCAGTACGAGCCCGACATCTCGCCCGAGTTCAAGCCCAACCCGCAGAACCCGAACGAGGGCATCGCCGACTTCACCATCACCATCAACGAGGGCAAGCAGTTCACGCTCCGGCGCCTGGAGTTTCTGGGGAACACCTACACGCGCGACAACGTGCTGCGCCGCGAGGTGGCCGTCAACGAGGGCGACATCTTCGACCGGCAGCTCTGGGAGTTCTCGGTGCTGAAGCTGAACCAGCTCGGTTTCTTCGACCCCATCGACAAGGAGAAGGACGCGGAGCTGCGGCCCGACGAGGAGAAGGGCGAGGTCGATATCAACCTCCGCGTCTCGGAGCGCGGCCGCAACCAGATCGCTTTTAACGGCGGCGTCTCCGGCATCGGCGGCTCGTTCTTCGGGCTCGACTACTCGACGAACAACCTGCTCGGCCGCGGCGAGTCGCTCTCGTTTCAGTTCGCCTTCGGCAACCGGCAGAAGTCGATCCTCTTCTCGTTCACCGAGCCGTACGTCAAGGACCGCCCCATCTCGGTCGGCTTCTCGCTCTACACGCAGTCGCAGAAGTTCTTCGGCGAGGGCACGTTCCTCTCGCAGAACCAGAGCGCGATCAACGACGTGATCGACCCGACGGGCGCCCTGATCGGCGACGTGGAGAATCTCTTCACGCAGAAGACGTTCGGTGGGAGCGTCTACGCGACCTCGCCGCTCTCCGAGTTCTGGCGGCCGCGCACGCGCCGTTTCGTCGAAATCTCGCGCGCCTCGCGCATCGGCCTCTCCTACTCCTTCTCGCGCTCCTCCATCGAGGAGCCGCCGGTCAACGAGCAGAACAACCCGAACACTTTCATCCCGCAGGTCTTCACGCAGCCCGACATCGGGACGAGCCGCGTGACGCCCTCGTTCGTCTACGACACGCGCAACGGCACCATCGACCCGACGCAGGGGTCGCAGCTCGCGGCCTCGTTCGCCTTCGCGGGGCTCCTCGGCGACGTGCGCACCATCCAGCCGACGCTCTCGTTCACGAACTTCCGCCCCGTGCGCCGCAAGCGCTCCGAGCACCCGGAGGTCTTCGGCTTCCGCATCGTCGCCGGCCACGTCCGCAGCTGGGGCATCACCTCGAAGATCGCCGAGGCGCAGAACAGTTCGCTCGCCTTCATCAACGGCGTGCCCATCTACGAGCGCTTCTTCCTCGGCGACGAGTTCACCATCCGCGGCTACAACGTCCGCTCCATCTCGCCGATTGCGCCGCTCGACGTGTTCGTCACGTCGCGCAACATCTCGGTCTCGGGCGCGCCTTCGGGCGACCTCGTTCCCATTGAAGGATTCCCCGACGCGTTGCGGCAGCAGCTCGTCGCGCTCGGGACGTTCACCGGCCCGACGGGGGCGAACGTCGTGCAGCTCGACCGGCAGTTCCGCTTCCTGGGCGGCGACACGCAGCTCTTAGGCAACTTCGAGTACCGCATCCCGATCTTCGGCCCCGTCGCCATGGCGGCCTTCGTTGACATCGGCACGGCCTTCAACCTCTCGAACGGCGCCGACCAGACCTTCTCGACTTCGTTTCTGGCCGACCAGCCGTTCCTCAGTTCGGCCGGCGGCATCAACGGGCTGGTCAAGCGCCGCTACCCGCAGCTCGCCTTCCTTCAGACGAACGGCGGCCTGCTCATTCAGGGCGACCGGCTGATCACGCAGGAGGAGTTCTCGGCGCTGACGCGCGTCGGCCCGCTCGACCCCATCACGTCGCTGCCCTTCGGCGTGCAGCCCGTCTTCCTGCGCGGCGAGGCGCAGACGAACACGGTGGCGCGCATCTCGCAGAGCCTTTTATCGAAAATCGGCGACTACCGATCCAGCATGGGACTGGAGCTGCGCGTCCAAATGCCTGTGATTAACGTGCCGTTCCGCTTCATCTACGCCATCAACCCGAACGCACAGGACACGCTCGTACAGGAGAAGAAGAGGGTCTTCCGGTTCAGCATCGGGCGCACCTTCTGACGGATTTATGACAGGAAACGAAGGGGGCGGCGTGCCCCCTTGGCA
>CAXTSK010000233.1:0-7791 GCA_964246655.1 uncultured Pyrinomonadaceae bacterium | reverse complement strand
GGACGGCACCATCTCGCGCGAGGTGACGGCCGACATCTACACGCTGACGAAGTTCAAGCGCTCGAACCAGAACACCTGCATCAACCAGCGCCCGATTGTGCAGATCGGCGAGCGCGTCTCGAAGGCGCAGGTCATCGCCGACGGCCCCTGCACGGATAGGGGTGAACTCGCTTTAGGCCGTAACGTGCTCGTCGCGTTCATGCCTTGGCGCGGCTACAACTTCGAAGACGCGATCCTCGTCTCCGAGCGGCTCGTGAAGGACGACTACTACACGTCGATCCACATCGAGGAGCTTGAGATCGAGGCGCGTGACACGAAGCTCGGGCCGGAGGAGATCACGCGCGACATCCCGAACGTCGGCGAGAACATGCTCCGCGACTTGGACGAAAGCGGCATCATCCGCATCGGCGCGCAGGTCAAGCCGGGCTCCATCCTCGTCGGCAAGGTCACGCCGAAGGGCGAGACGCAGTTGACGGCCGAGGAGAAGCTTCTGCGCGCCATCTTCGGCGAGAAGGCCGGCGACGTGAAGGACGCGTCGCTCGTCTGCCCGCCGGGCATCGACGGCACGGTCGTCGAGGTGCAGGTCTTCACGCGCAAGGGTCAGGAGCGCGACCAGCGCTCGCTCAACATCGAGCAGGAGGAGGAGAACCGCCTCCGCCGCGACCTCGAAGACGAGACGCGCATCCTGCGCGAGCAGCGCGACGCACGCATCTTCGAGCTGTTCGAGGGGCGCAAGCTCTCCGCCGACCTCACGGTCGAGCGCGAGGTGCGCATCCCCAAGAACGAGACCATCACGCGCGAGATGCTCGCCGGCCTTGAGCCGAAGCAGTTGGGCAAGGCGCAGCTCGCGGGCGCGCGCGCCGCGGACATTCTCGCGGAGGTGAAGGACTTCGAGGACCGCACCAAGCGGCAGATCAGTATTCTGACCGACATCTACGAGGAGAAGATCGCCAAGCTGCGCCAAGGCGACGAGCTCGCCCCCGGCGTCATCAAGATGGTCAAGGTCTTCATCGCGATGAAGCGCAAGCTGTCGGTCGGCGACAAGATGGCCGGCCGCCACGGCAACAAGGGCGTCATCGCGCGCATCCTCCCCGAAGAGGATATGCCCTACCTGCCCGACGGCACGCCCGTGGACATCGTCCTGAACCCGCTCGGCGTGCCCTCGCGCATGAACGTCGGTCAGATTCTTGAGACGCACTTGGGCTGGGCCGCGCGCGTCCTCGGCGTCCACTTCGCGACGCCGGTCTTCGACGGCGCGACCGAGCCCGAGATCAAGGAGATGATTCGCAAGGCGAACACGAAGCTCAAGGATCAGGGGCTCCCCGACATCGTCAGCGAGTCGGGCAAGACCATCCTCTACGACGGCCTCAACGGCGAGCCGTTCGAGCAGAAGGTGACCATCGGCTACATCTACATGCTCAAGCTCTCGCACCTCGTGGACGACAAGATTCACGCGCGGAGCATCGGGCCGTACTCGCTCATCACGCAGCAGCCTTTGGGCGGCAAGGCGCAGTTCGGCGGCCAGCGCTTCGGCGAGATGGAAGTCTGGGCGCTCGAAGCCTACGGCGCGGCGCACATCCTCCAGGAGTTGCTGACGGCGAAGTCGGACGACGTGGCCGGCCGCTCGAAGATTTACGAGGCCATCGTCAAGGGCGAGGCCGACTTCAACCCGGGCGTCCCGGAGTCGTTCAACGTCCTCGTCCGCGAGCTTCAGTCGCTCTGCCTCGACGTGGAGTTGATCGACCGCAACGCGGCCGTCGATGAGGCGGCGGGCGACGGCCTCGGCCGCCCCGTCGTGCCGACCGCGGGGCCTGTGGAATAAGACAGTGAGCAGTGAGCAGTGAACAGTAAGCAGATTTGCTTTTACTGCTCACCGCTCACTGCTCACCGCTCACTTTATTAAAGCGGCTTTTTCCTTACGGAGATAAAAACGGTGTTCAGATTCCAGCAAGAGAAGACGCAACTCGCGCCCGACTTCGAGGCGATCCGCATCTCTTTGGCGTCGCCCGAGAAGATTCGCCAATGGTCGCACGGCGAGGTGACGAAGCCGGAGACGATCAATTACCGCACGTTCAAGCCCGAGCGCGACGGCCTCTTCTGCGCGCGCATCTTCGGCCCGGTCACCGACTGGGAGTGCCTCTGCGGCAAGTACAAGCGGATGAAGCACCGCGGCGTCATCTGCGACAAGTGCGGCGTCGAGGTCACGCAGGCCAAGGTGCGCCGCGAGAGGTTGGGACATATTGAACTTGCCTCTCCCTGCTCGCACGTCTGGTTCTTCAAGGGGCTCCCGTCGCGCATCGGGCATCTGCTCGACATCCCTCTGCGCGAGCTTGAGAAGGTTCTCTACTTCGAGTCCTATATCGTCATCGACCCGGGCGACGCGCCGGTCAAGGAGCGCGAGCTGCTGACCGACGAGCGCTTCCGCGAGCTGACCCGCGACTACCCCGGCCAGTTCGTCGCGCGCATGGGCGCCGAGGCCATCAAGGAGCTGCTCGCGGCCGTCAACATCGAGGAGCTTTCGGTCGAGCTGCGCGCGCGGATGAAGGAGGAGAACTCGCAGCAGAAGAAGCTGAAGTACTCCAAGCGCCTCAAGGTCGTCACCTCGTTCCTCAAGTCGGGCAACCGGCCGGACTGGATGATTCTGGACGTGATCCCGGTCATCCCGCCCGAGCTGCGACCTTTGGTGCCGCTCGACGGCGGGCGCTTCGCCACGTCGGACTTGAACGACCTCTACCGGCGCGTCATCAACCGCAACAACCGCCTGAAGAAGCTGATGGAGCTGCGCGCGCCCGAGGTCATCGTGCGCAACGAGAAGCGCATGCTTCAGGAGGCCGTGGACGCGCTCTTCGACAACGGGCGGCGCGGCCGCGTCCTGCGCGGCGTCAACAACCGCCCGCTCAAGTCTCTGTCGGACACTTTGAAGGGCAAGCAGGGCCGCTTCCGCCAGAACCTTCTCGGCAAGCGCGTGGACTACTCGGGCCGCTCGGTCATCGTCGTCGGCCCCGAGCTGAAGCTCCACCAGTGCGGCCTGCCGAAGAAGATGGCGCTTGAGCTGTTCAAGCCGTTCATCTACAACCAGCTCGAAAAGCAGGGCTACGCCGCCACCATCAAGCAGGCGCGCGAGATGGTTGACCGGCAGGAGCCGGTCGTGTGGGACATCCTCGAAGAGGTCATCCGCGAGCATCCCGTCCTGCTCAACCGCGCCCCCACGCTCCACCGCCTCGGCATCCAGGCGTTCGAGCCCGTGCTCGTCGAGGGCAAGGCCATCAAGATTCACCCGCTCGTCTGCACGGCCTTCAACGCCGACTTCGACGGCGACCAGATGGCCGTCCACATCCCGCTTTCGCCGGAGGCGCAGATCGAGGCGGCCGTGCTGATGTTGGCTTCTAACAACATCCTCTCGCCCGCGTCGGGCCAGCCCATCGCGGTGCCCTCGCAGGACATCGTGCTCGGCTGCTACTACCTGACGAAGGACAAGCCCGGTGCGAAGGGCGAGGGCCGCGTCTTCGCCTCGATCAACGAGGTGCTCCTGGCGCTCGACGCCAAGGAGGTTACGACGCAGACGCCCATCAAGCTGCGCGTCGTCGGCAACCTCATCGACCTGACGCAGGAGCACGACACGCAGGACGTGATGCGCGCCGCCGTGCAGGAGGACGTGCGCCGCGTCATCAACACGACCGTGGGGCGAGTCATCTTCAACGACCAGATTCCGAAGGGGCTCTCCTACATCAACGGCACTCTGAAGAAGAAGGGCCTTCAGTCGCTCGTCAACTACTGCCACCTCCGCCTCGGCCACGAGATGACGGTGAAGATGCTGGACGACCTGAAGTCGCTTGGCTTCCTCTACGCGACCAAGGCCGGCATCTCCATCGGCATTGACGACCTCGTCACGCCCGACGCGAAGAAGACGCTCGTCGGGCAGGCTGACAAGGACGTGATCGAGGTCGAGCGGCAGTACCGCGACGGCGTCATCACCAACGGCGAGCGCTACAACAAGGTCATCGCCATCTGGTCGGAGGTCACCGACAAGGTCGCCAAGGAGATGTTCCTGGCGATGGACGAGAAGGAGAAGACCGCCAAGGAGTCGAATCCGATCCTCATCATGTCGGACTCCGGCGCGCGCGGCACGGCGCAGCAGATTCGCCAGCTCGCGGGCATGCGCGGCCTGATGGCGAAGCCCTCGGGCGAGATCATCGAGACGCCGATCCGCTCGAACTTCCGCGAAGGCTTGAACGTCCTTCAGTACTTCATCTCGACGCACGGCGCGCGCAAGGGTCTCGCCGACACGGCCTTGAAGACGGCCGACTCCGGCTACCTGACGCGCCGCTTGGTTGACGTGGCGCAGGACGTGATCGTCTCCGAGCCCGACTGCGGCACGCTCAAGGGCATCAGTGCTTCGGCCATCGTCGAGGGCGGCGAGGAGATCGAATCCTTGCGCGACCGCATCATCGGCCGCACGGCGCTCGAAGACGTGATCGACCCCGTCGAGGGCGAGGTCATCGTCGCCTCCAACGACGAGATCAACGAAGACCTCGCGCAGGAGATTCAGCGCTCGGGCGTGCAGCGCGTCCGCATCCGCTCGGTGCTGACGTGCGAGTCGCGCCGCGGCGTCTGCATCAAGTGCTACGGCCGCAACCTCGCCACGGGCAAGGCCGTGGACATCGGCGAGGCCGTCGGCGTCATCGCCGCCCAGAGTATCGGCGAGCCCGGCACGCAGCTCACGATGCGCACGTTCCACATCGGCGGCACGGCGCGCCTCGAAGAGTCGTCCAAGCACGAGGCGCGCATGGACGGCACCATCAAGTACGTCGAGCTGAACGTCGTCAAGAACCGCCGCGGCGAGATCACGGCGATGAACCGCAACGGCGCGCTCATCATCATCGACGAGCGCGGCCGCGAGGTCGCGCGCCACCAGATCGTCTACGGCGCGCACATCCACGTCGAGAACGGCGCGCGCGTCAAAGAGGATCAACTCCTCGCGACGTGGGACCCGTTCACCTTCGCCATCCTGACCGAGGTCGCGGGCACGATCAAGTACCAGGACTTGAAGGAGGGCGTCACCGTCGAGGAGGAGGTTGACGAGGTCACGGGCCAGTCGCGCGTCGTCGTCAAGGACTCGCCCGACGAGAAGCGCCAGCCGCGTCTGGAAGTGCGCACGGGCAACAAGGTCTTGAAGACCTACCAGATGCCCGTCCGCGCCAACCTGATGGTGCACGACGGCGACGAGGTCGCGCCCGGCGACGTGATCGCCAAGATTCCGCGCGAGACGACGAAGACCAAAGACATCACGGGCGGTCTGCCGCGCGTCGTGGAACTCTTCGAGGCGCGCAAGCCGCGCGAGACGGCGGTCATGTCCGAGATCGACGGCACGGTCAAGCTCGGCGCCATCTCGAAGGGCAAGCGGCGGCTCATCGTCGTCGGCGACGACGGCGAGGAGCGCGAGTACGACATCCCGCGCGGCACGCACATCAACGTGCAGGAGGGCGACCGCGTCCGCGCCGGCGAGGCTTTGATGGACGGCCCGCTCAACCCGCACGACATCCTGCGCGTGCTCGGCATGAACCGTTTGCAGGAGTACCTCGTCAACGAAATCCAGGAGGTTTACCGTCTCCAGGGCGTCAACATCAACGACAAGCACATCGAGGTCATCGTCCGCCAGATGCTCCGCTGGGTGCGCATCTCCGACGTGGGCGACACGGACTTCCTGCTCGACGAGCAGGTTGACCGCTTCCGCTTCACCGACGAGAACGAGCGCATCGCGGCCGCCGAGGGCGAGCCGTCGAAGGCCGAGCCGCTGCTGCTCGGCATCACGAAGGCTTCGCTCTCGACCGACTCGTTCATCTCCGCCGCCTCCTTCCAGGAGACGACGCGCGTGCTGACCGAGGCGGCCATCTCGGGCCGCGTTGACTACCTGCGCGGCCTCAAGGAGAACGTCATCATGGGGCGCCTCATCCCCGCGGGGACGGGCATGGACTTCTACCGCAACGTCAAGGTCGAGCGCGACACGACGGCCGAGCGCGCGCGCGAGGAGCAGCAGATGGAGAGCCTCTCCGACCTCCTCGGCGGCGTCGAGCCACCCGCGGTCGTTCCCCCCCGCGAGAAGCTCGTCCCGGCCGTCGCCGACAGCGATGGCGACGCCGATGTCGCGGACGCCTCGGACGAGGGCGACGACGAGTAGCCTTCAACCCTTAACCCGAAACAAAAAGACCGGCGCGGCTCAAATCCGCGCCGGTCTTTTCTTTCGTCTCATCGGGCCTTCACGGCTGCGCACGCGCGCAGGAACTTTCCCCGCGGCGGCGGCGTAAGGTTTGGGGCTGCACGGCGCACCGGCCGCAGCGCTTGAGGGACTGAGGCCGCAGCCCGCCCTTTATCAACCAACACAGAACGGAGTCTGGAAATTGTCGAACCCTCGCCGCGTCCTTGGGGCTTTGTGTGCCCTGTGTCTGAGCCTGTCTTTTCTCTCCTGCGGCGCGAGCCCAAAGGTTGCGGAGAGTCCGTCGGTGGAAGCGCGGTTGCAACGGACGCTCGAAGGGCACACGGAGGTCGTCTGGCAGGTCGCCTTCAGCCCCGACGGCCGCCGCCTCGCCAGTTGCAGCGTGGACAAGACCGTTAGGCTGTGGAACGTCAATGACGGTTCACTCGCGCAGACGCTCACGCACCCGGAGGGCGTCACCTCCGTTGCCTTCAGCCCCGACGGCCGGCACGTCGCCACCGGCAGCTACGACCGCCTGGTGAGAGTGTGGAGCCTCGAAGACGGCTCGGTCGTGCGCACGCTCGCGGGCAACGAGGGGACGGTCTGGTCTGTCGCCTACAGCCCCGACGGCGAGCGCCTTGCGAGCGCGGGCGACGACAAGACGGTGAGGGTGTGGCGCGTGAGCGACGGCGCGTCCCTGAAGACGCTCACAGACCACAAGCTGATCGTCTGGTCTGTGGCCTTCAGCCGTGACGGGCGCTGGCTCGCCAGCGGCAGCTTCGACCACACGGCGAAGCTCTGGCGCGCCGACACGTTCGAACTCGTGAAGACGTTCGAGGGGCACACCGAGGCCGTCGTCGAACTCGCCTTCAGCCCCGACTCGAAGACGCTCGCCACGGGCGGCGACGACTCCACAGTCAGACTGTGGAACGTCGAGGACGGCGCGCTGCTCCACAAGCTCACGGGCGGCTCCGAGCACGTCTACTCGGTGGCCTTCAGCCCCGACGGCCGCTGGCTCGCGAGTGGCAGCCGAGAGAAGGGCACGCTCGGCACCGCCTGGAAGCAGATCGCACCCGCCGCCCTGACCGGCGGCCGCGGGCAGACCGTCCGCCTCTGGCAGACCTCCGACGGCGCGCTACAGCAAAGCCTCTCCGAACACAACGCCGACGTACACTCCGTCGCCTTCAGCCCAGACTCCCGCTGGCTTGCTTCGAGCGGCTACGACAACACCATCAAACTCTACACACTCGAAACCCGCCAACCCGCCGCGACACGCTGACGGGTAGCAGGGAAGAGGCCGGCGCGAGTACACGACTCACGCCGGCCTCTTTGAATTTATGCGGCTGGGAGGTTAGGAGCGCCGCGATTCGTCAGCGACCCGCACGGGGCTGCGGCGGGCGGGCCTGCTCGGTGAAGATTTTCAAAACCTCGCGCTTGTCGTGGGGCGTGAGGCTGCCGAGGCCGCCCGTGACCTCGTACTTCTGGTTGACCCACTTGCGCACCTTCGCCGCGTCGTAGCCAAGTTCCTCCGCCGCTTGCAAAATCAGCGAATCGAGGTCGGCCCCTGCGTCGGCGGGCGCCGCAGGCGGGGCCGGAGC
>CAXTSK010000232.1:0-7799 GCA_964246655.1 uncultured Pyrinomonadaceae bacterium | reverse complement strand
CACACCGCAGCAAGGACGACGGCCTTCCTTTTTCAACTCATGACTCGGATTAACTGAAAACTGAAAACTAAAAACTGAAAACTGATTTAACCTGCCCGACGAAGCGGCGCATGAGTTCGGCGCTCTTGCGGCCGGGGGAGGTCTCGACGCCGCTGCACACGTCCACGGCGTAGGGACGGACGGCGGCGACGGCCGTCGCGACGTTGTCGGGGTTGAGGCCGCCGGCGAGGAAGAGTCGGGGGACGCGCTCGCGCGTGAGGGTCGCGAGCGTCCAGTCGAAGGTGTGTCCCGTGCCGCCGCGCTCGCCCGGGACGTAGGCGTCGAGGAGGAGTGCGTCGGTGTTGTAGGCGGCGGCCGATTCGACTTCGTAGTTGGCGCCGACGCGGAGCGCTTTGATGGTCGTCAGGCCGCGCAGTTCAAGACAGAACTCGGGCGTCTCGTCGCCGTGGAGTTGCGCCGCGCCGAGGCTGGCTTCGCGCGCGATGCGCTCGACATCCGCGGGCGAGGGTTCGTTGACGAAGACGCCGACACAGGAGACGCCTTCGGGGAGCTGCTCGATTATCTTTCGGGCTTCGGCGGGAGAGACGTAGCGCGGGCTGCGCGCGTAGAAGTTGAAGCCGAGCAGGTCGGCGCCCGCGTCCAGTGCCGCGAGTGCGTCTTCAACGTTAGTAACTCCGCAGACTTTTACCAGCGTCATGCTCAGCCTCAGACAGCCGGTGCCGCCTCGCCCCAACCGCCCGCGCCCGCTAGATAGCGCAGAGCGGCTTCCGGGTCTTCGGCGCGCATCAGCGTCTCGCCGACGAGGAAGGCGCGGAAGCCTTGGGAGCGCAGGCGGTCAACGTCGCCCGCGCCGCGCAGGCCGCTCTCGCTCACGAGCAGCGTCCCCGCGGGCGCGCGCGCGGCCAATTCGATTGAAGTTTGGAGCGAGACCTCGAACGTGCGCAGGTCGCGGTTGTTGACGCCGACGACGCGCGTCCCCGCTTCAAGCGCGCGATCCAGTTCGTCGGCCGTGTGGACTTCGACCAGCGCGTCCATGCCTAACTCTTCTTCGGTCAGACGGAGCAAGCGCACGAGCGTCTCGTCGTCGAGCGCCGCGACGATGAGCAGCAACGCGTCCGCGCCCGCGGCGGCCGACTCGAAGACCTGATACGGCTCGAAGACGAAGTCCTTGCGCAGCACGGGCAGACGCGTGCTCGCCTTCGCCTCTCGAAGGTCGGCCAGTGAGCCTCTAAAGAAGTCTTCTTCCGTCAACACAGACAGGGCCGCCGCGCCGCCGCGCTCGTATGCGCGGACGGTCTCGGCGACGGACGCGCCCGCGCGAATCTCGCCCTTCGAAGGCGACGCGCGCTTGAACTCCGCGATGACGTTCACGCGCCCCGCGTCTTCAAGCGCTTGACGAAAGAGATGCGGTCGGGCGTCCGCGCGGACGGCGAGTGCTTCGCGCCGCACCTCTTCTAACGGCCGCGCCGCCTTCGCCTCGGCCAGACGCGCCGCCTTGCGCTCAATTATCTTCGAAAGAAAATCGCTCGACATTCGACCTCAACCCTTCGACGCCCTCACGAGTTCTTCGAGCTTCGCGAGCGCCGCGCCGCCGTCGATGCTCCGCCCTGCCAAACGTGCGGCCTCCTTCAAATCCTCGGCCGCGCCGCCGACGTAGAGCGCCGCGGCCGCGTTGGCGCAGACGAGCGCGCGCCCCGCGTCGCGCCGCTCGCCCGAAAGAATCGAGCGGATGATGGAGGCGTTAACCTCCGCGTCGCCGCCGCGCAAAGATTCGAGCGACGCCGACTCAAGCCCGAACTCTTCCGGCGCGACTTCGAAGACCCGCACCGCGCCTTCCGAGACTTCGGCGACCTTCGTGCGCGCGGCGAGCGTCACCTCGTCCAATCCGTCGAGCCCGTGCACCACCCACGCGCGCTCCGACCCGAGCGCTTTCAACGTCTGCGCGAGCGGCTCGACCAGAGCCTCGTGCCACACGCCGATGACCTGTCGCGGCGCGCCCGCGGGGTTCGTCAGAGGCCCGAGAAGATTGAAGGTCGTGTGAACTCCTAACTCACGCCTCACGCCTGCGACGCGCGCGGTCGCGCCGTGGTAGAGCGGCGCGAACATGAAGCAGATGCCCAGCTCGTTAAGACAAACTTCGGAGACCTCGGGCGGCGCCGAGACGTTGACGCCGAGCGCGGCGAGCACGTCCGCGGAGCCGGAACGGCTGGTCGCAGCGCGGCTCCCGTGCTTGGCGACCGGCAGCCCCGCGCCCGCGATGACGAAGGCCGCCGCGGTCGAGACGTTGAAGGTCTTTGCCGTGCTCGAACCCGTCCCCGCCGTGTCCACGAAGCGCTCGTGCCGCGCTTTGATGCGCACCGCGCGCGCGCGCATCGAGGAGGCGAGCCCCGCCAGTTCCTCCACCGTCTCGCCCTTCACGGCCAGCGCGACCAGGGCCGCGCCGATCTGCGCGTCGGTCGCCGTGCCTTCGAGCAGCGCGTCCAAAAGCTCCGCCGCCTCCTCGCGCCTTAAGTCCTCGCCGCGCATCAGCCGCAGCGTGAACTCGCGCAGCGGCGGCCCCGCGCGCTCGTCCCTCCGCGCGGGCGTCGGCAGCAGCCACGTCGGCAAAGTCTTCTGTCTGCGAGGTCCGTCCGGCATGGGATTACAGCTTCAGGAAGTTGGAGAGCAGCTTCTTGCCTTCGGTCGTCAGGATCGACTCGGGATGGAACTGCACGCCCTCGACCTTGAGGCGGCGGTGGCGCAGGCCCATGATGACGCCGTCGGGCGTGGTCGCGGAGACTTCGAGGCAGTCGGGCAGACTCCCGCGCTCGACGACGAGCGAGTGGTAGCGCGCGGCCGCGAAGCGGTATTCGAGCCCTTCAAAAATCGTCCGGCCGTCGTGGCAAATCTCGGCCGGCTTGCCGTGGACGGGCTCGGGGCCGCGCACGACGCGCCCGCCGAAAATCTGCCCGATGGCCTGGTGCCCGAGGCACACGCCCAGGACGGGGACGTGCCCCGCGAGCGCGGCAATCAACTCAAGCGTCACGCCCGCCTCGTCCGGCGTCCCCGGCCCCGGCGAGACGACGACGCGGTCGGGCCGCACCTCCTCCTCGACCTCCTTCACCGTCACCTCATCGTTGCGACGCACCTCCACCTCCGCCCCAAGCTCGCCGAGGTATTGCACGAGGTTGTACGTGAACGAGTCGTAGTTATCGACCAGTAGAATCTTCTCGCCCATCGCGACTCCGAGTTCAAAGTTACAAGTTCAAAGTTAAGAATTCGTCTTCCAACTTTGAACCTTGGACTTGTAACTTTGAACTTCTACTACGCAGCCTTCCGCTTCGCCGCCTCCGCCTCGCGCAGAGCTTTCTGCACCTCCGCCTGCTTCGCGTCCGAAGCGTAGCCGAGCGCGGACTTGCCCGACTTGTCCTTCGCGGAAGGGTCTGCGCCGCGTTCGAGCAGGAGACGCACGACGCGCTCGCGCCCTTTGATCGCGGCCGTCATCAAAGCCGTGCCGCCGCCCGCGTTGGCGACGTTCGGGTCGGCGCCGCGTTCGAGCAGGCGCGCCACCAACGCCTCCTGGTCGTAGTAGACGGCCCACGTCAGCGCCGTCCCGACTGACTCGTCCAACTGGTTAACGTCGGCGCCCGCGTCGAGCAAGAGTTCGACGACCTCGGGCCGGTTCTTCGACACGGCGTACATGAGCGCGGTCGAGCCGCGCGTCTCGGGCGGGTCTGTGGTCTGCGCGCCGAGGTCGGGCTTGAATTCGAGGATCGTCCTGACGGTCTCCTCCGAGCCGTTGAGCACGGCGCGCATGAGCGGCGTGAACCCGCGGCGGTCGCGCCCGTTCGCGTCCGCGCCCCGCTCCAAAAGCGCGCGCGCGGCCTTCGCGTGGTCGAAGCGCGCGGCCAGAATCAGAGGCGTCTCGCCCTCCTGATTCCGCACCTCGGGGCTCATGCCCGCGATGAGGAAGAGCTTGACGCCGACCTCGCGCCCCTCCTTCGCCGCGTTGAGGAAGTCGGGCTCCTTGTACGCGTACCCGCGCAGGAACAGCTCGCGCCGCGCCGTGTCCGGCCCGATGTCGCGATCCCGCGGCCCGCCGCAGGCGGTGAGCAGTAAGCAGTGAGCAGTGAGCAGTAGGCACAGAGCAATCAAACGGTGCTGCACACTGACCCTCTTAAACATGAAAGAGCTGCGGTCTGCCATCTTCAACTTCCTGACTTCTGACTTCTTAAACTGCTTACTGCTCACCGCTCACCGCTCACTGCTCACAGTCCTTTTTCGGCCATCTCGACGGCGTTGAGGACGGCGCGCGCCTTGTTGACCGTCTCTTCGTACTCGCGCTCGGGGACGGAGTCGGCGACGATGCCGGCGCCGGCCTGGACGTAGGCCGTGCCGTCGCGCACGACGACCGTGCGGATGGAGATGCACGAGTCGAGGTTGTCGGCGTAGTCCACGTAGAGCACCGCCCCCGCATAGACGCTGCGCGGCGTGGGTTCGAGCCCGCCGATGATCTGCATCGCGCGCACCTTGGGCGCGCCGCTGACGGTGCCCGCCGGGAAGCAGGCGGCCAGCGCGTCGAAGCGGTCGCGGTCGTCGCGCAGGCGCGAGCGCAGACCCGTCACAAGATGCATGACGTGCGAGTAGCGCTCCAACGTCATCAGCTCGCCCACCTCGACCGAGCCATAGTCCGAGACGCGGCCGAGGTCGTTGCGCCCGAGGTCTACGAGCATCGTGTGCTCGGCCACCTCCTTCTCGTCCACGCGCAGCTCTTCGCCGAGCAGCCAGTCCTCGGTCTCGGTCGCGCCCCGCTTGCGCGTGCCCGCGATGGGCCGGTAGTCGAGGCGCTGGCCGCGGCAGCGCACCAGCATCTCGGGCGAGGCGCCGACGACCGCCTCGCGCCCCATCCGCAGGAAGTACATGTACGGCGAAGGGTTCGTCGCGCGCAGCGCGCGGTAAATTTGCACCGGGTCAACGTCGCACTCTTTCGAGAAGCGTTGCGAGAGCACGGCCTGATAACAGTCGCCGGCTGCGATGTGCTCCTTGATCTTGACGACCGCCGACTCGAACTCCTCGCGCGACCAGTTCGACTCGAAACGTCCGTGCCCATTCTCTTCCCTATAACTTTCATCAATAGGAGGCGGCGCCGACGCGCCCTCCGACAGAAGCTTCTCGACGCGCACGGTCTCCGCCACGGCCGCGTCGTAAAGTTCGCGCAGGCGCTCGCGACTCCCGGCGGCCTCCTCGGTCATCACGCAGGAGGTAATCTCTATCTGCTGGCGCACGCGGTCTAAGGCGAGCACGGTGCGGAAGAGCATGAAGACCGCGTCGTCGGCGCCCGCGGCCGGGCGCAGGTCTTTCGTCAGCACCGGCTCGAACCAGCGCGCCGCGTCGTAAGCCACGTAGCCGACGGCGCCGCCCGCCATCGGCGCGAGCCCCGCGCGCCGCGCCAGTTTGCGCGCGCGGCAGTAGTCGCGCAGGAAGTCGGTCGCGCGCACGCCGCGCAGCTCGTCTACTTCGCCGCCGCGCTCGACGTAGGTCGTGTCGCCTCGGCCCCGGACTATCAGCTCGGGGTCTGCGCCGATGAACGAGTAGCGCGCGATGCGCTCGCCGCCCTCGACCGATTCGAGCAGGAAGGCGTGGCTCGCGCCGCCCGCCACGCGCAGGAACGCGCCGACGGGCGTCTGCAAGTCCGCGAGCACGCTCCGCACCACGGGCACGACGTTCCCGCGCGCGGCCTCCTGCTCGAACTCCTCGAAAGTGGCGGGCTGGATGCGAATCATCTGCGGTCGAATGTTCCGAGGTCGGAGACTATTTTAAAGGCTCGCGCGCGTACGAATCGAGGCGGCCGCACCCTTCGCAGCGGTAGGTCTCGACCCTGTAGTGCTCGCGATTCTTCGTCTTGATGCCCGTCCAGATGCTCTTCTCCGGCACGCCCTCGACCCACTCGGCCGTCGCCTGCGGGACGCCGTAGTGCCCGCGGTCGAGCATGAACCCCGCCTCCATCCGACCGCCGCAACGCGAACACTGAAGCTCCTCGGCCATAGACTCAGACCTCCTTTACCCGCCGACCATCCGGTTGCTGCCGAGCCAGTGGCCGCCGTCCACGACGATGACGGCGCCGTTGATGTAGGCGGCGGCGTCGGAGCAGAGGAAGACGGCGCACTGCTCGATGTCGCGGACGCGGCCGAAGCGGCCGAGCGGAATCTGTCGGCGCAGTCTCTCTTTAACCGGTTCGGGGACGAGGCGGCTCATGCCTTCCGTGTCCTCGATGGGGCCGGGGGCGATGGCGTTGACGCGTATGCCGTGGCGGCCCCACTCGACCGCGAGGTTGCGCGTCAGGGCGTCCACGCCCGCCTTCGCCGCCGAGACGTGGAGTTGCATCGGCGTCCCCAGGTAATGGAGCGTCGCGCTGATGTTGAGAATCTGCCCGCCCCGCTTCTTCAGCTCCTCGAACGCGGCGCGGCAGACGTTGAAGGTGCCCTTGAGGTCGATGTCCACGACCGTCCCGAAACCGTTGGGCGAAAGCTCTTCGGCCTTGCAGAGGAAGTTCCCGGCCGCGCCGTTGACGGCGATGTCTATCTGGCCGAAGCGCTCAAGCGTCTCTGCCAACGCGCGCTCGACCGCCGCGTAGTCGCGCACGTCCGCCGCCACCGCCAGAGCCTCGCCGCCCGCCTCGTTAATCTTCGCCGCCGCGGGTTCGAGGTGTTCGAGCTTGCGGCTGACGAGCGCGACGCGCGCACCCGCTTCAGACAAGGCACGCGCGACGCCGCCCGTGATGCCCGTCCCGCCGCCGGTCACGAACGCGACGCGCCCCTTGAGAATGTCGCCCGCGAAGATGTTCTTCGACTCTTCCGTCATGCGGCTTTCAGAGCCTCCTTCAAAGTGAAACGCCCCTCGTAGAGCGCCTTGCCGACGATGACGCTATCGACGCCGCACCGTGCGATGGTCTTCAACTTCACGATGTCTTCGAGCGAAGAGACGCCGCCCGACGCCGTCACCCTCAAGCCCGACTCGCGCGCGATGGCGCACGTCTGTTCGAGGTTCGGCCCCGTGAGCATCCCGTCGCGCGACACGTCCGTGTAGACGATGCGGTCAACGCCCGCGTCGGCCACGCGCCGCGCGAGCGCGCCCGCCGACATGCGCCCGCCTTTCTCCCACCCGTGCGTCAGCACCATCCCGTCGCGCGCGTCGATGCCGACGCAGACGCGCAGGCCGAAGAGCTGGACGAACATCTCCAAAGTCTCGGGCGACTCGGCGGCGAGCGTGCCGACGACGACCTGCGCCGCGCCGTACTCGATTAACTGCTGCACGTCCTCGACGCTGCGCAGTCCGCCGCCGAACTGGACGGGGATGCCGACGGCGCGGATGATGCGCCGCACGACCTTCCGGTTCAACGCGTTCTTATCCGCGAACGCGCCGTCCAAGTCCACGACGTGCAGCATCCGCGCGCCCGCCTCCTCGAACCCCTTCGCGATCTCGGCGGCCTCGCCGTCGTAGACCTTCACCTCCTCGCGCCGCCCCTGCGTCAGGCGCACGCACTTCCCATCCCTCAGATCGATTGCCGGAATGATGAGCATGGGTGGTGAATGGTAAATGGTGAATAGTAAATGGTAAATGGTGAAGAGCGGCTTCCACCATTCACTATTTACTATTCACCATTTACTGTTTCTTAGGCGTTGCCGTTGGCGTCGCTTTCCCCTCCTCGTCGGCGACGTTGGGTGTGATGGGGAGCGGGGCGGGGGCGCCGGTCTCGTCCTCCTGTTGGTCGCCGCCGAGAGCGAAGATCCAGTTGCCGGTCGGCGAGACGTGCAACAGGT
>CAXTSK010000231.1:0-7805 GCA_964246655.1 uncultured Pyrinomonadaceae bacterium | reverse complement strand
CCGCCCTCCTCCCCCCCCCCCGCCCCGCGCGGCGGCGCGGGCGCCGAGATACTTCTCAAAGTCATCCCCCCCGAAATCTTCGGCGAGCCCGACCCGGCGCAGGCCGTGCGCGTCCCCGCCGCGTCGATGCTCGCCGAAGAGACTTAAGGGGTGCGGACTTCAGGACTGCCGGGGCTGACCCGTGCCGGCCTCCTGCTCGACGTTCTTCGTGTCGCTCCGCTTGCGCAGGACGTTCTTGACGCCGAAGAGCGATTCGAGGAAGTCCTGCCAGAACGGCGCGCCGACGCTCAGCAGCAGCGCCATCACGAGCCAGCCGAGCAGCACCTTCAGGTCATGCTTCGTGTTCGTCCAGATGTCGCCGTCCCGCCAACTCCTGCCCCAGGCCCAAACGTCCTGCAACGTGATCGGCTGGAACCCGTAGCCGGTGAAGATGGCCGCGTTCTCGTCCACCTCCCTGCGGCTCGTCTCGAACCACGTCTTGACCGTCTGTTGCGTCTGCGCGTCGCGCGCGGCCTGATCCGGGGCCGAGGGCGCGGCGGCGGCGCGCGCGAGCGCGTCGGCCACCTGCTGCCGCGACTGGATGATCATTTCGCGTTTCGCGTCGCTGGTCGAGATGGTCTCGTAGACGTTGAAGAAGTTGGCGTTGAGGAAGGCGACGACGAGGAAGCTGATGGCGATGGCCGCCGTCTTCATGCTGCGCGTGTAACGCTCCTCGAAGCTCTGCATCACCGAGTCGAACGACTCTTCGAGCTTGGCCCACCGTGCGAAGATCGCCTCGTACGCCTTCCGGAAGCCGACGAAGTTGCCCGCGAACGAGTCGAGCCGCCCGACGAGGGCGTCGAGCACGTCCGCCACGTCCGGCTTTCCGTCGAGCCGCGCGCGCTCGGCCACGAACCGGGCGTTGGCGCTCACGTCGTCGAGGATTTTCTGCGCGTCGCCGAGGTTGAGGCCGCGCAGCCGGACGATGTCGGCGGCGACTGACTTGATGACTTCCCCGGGGTCGCCGCCGGGCGCGAGCAGCCGCCGGAGGTCGTCCACCAGCGGCTTGAACTTCGCCTGCAACTCGGCGAGCTTGGCCCGGTCTTCCTCGCCCAGGTATTGCCCGGCCTTGAAGTCGGGGCTGCCGAACCAATCCCTCCACTCGTTGAAGACGGCATAGAACTTCTTGAACGCGTCCACCGCGGCCGTGACCTTGTTGGCGAACTCGCTGTCAACGGCCGCCGGCTCGATGCTGCCGACCACCTTCATCAAATCGCCCTTCGAGATCGAGTCGAAGATGGGGCGCGTGGAGAGCGCCGTGCGGCCGATGGCGCGGAACTTGTTCAGCACCTCGTTGTAGAGGGCGGCCGCGTGCTGGTAGTTCTTGTCCTCCGCGGGGTGGCGGACGAAGCGCAGGAAGATGCGCAGGAAGGGCGACTGCGCGATCATCGCCGTGAAGCCCTTCCACTTGCGCGCCCAGATGACCGCGGGGTTCACGTCGCCCTCCTTCACCTGCGCGCTGGTCTCGTCGTGGATGACGAGCTGAAGCAGGTGCGCGAGCGAGTCCTCGATCTGGCGCGACTTGAGCTTGAACATCTTCTTGACGGCCGACTGGACGGCCTGCACGACGAGGCTGAGCGCGAGCAGCACCACCACCATGGCGATCAGGTTGTCGAGCGTTGCGTTGAGGTCGAGCATGTTTCCTCCTGTGGCTTTAAAAGGCGGGCGAGCGCGCGGACGATAGTTTAAGCCCGCGAGGTTGTCAACATTTTTCGCGACGCCGCGCGTCAGAAAATTCCCGCGGCCGGCATAAAAACGTGAACGGCGCGATGCAATATGCGCGCGCGATGAAGAAGGGACGGGAGACAAGGGGCGCGACGCTGCAAGGCTTTGCCGAAGTGGCGGACGCGGTGGGCGCGACGACGAAGAAGCTTGAGAAGGCTTCGCTGCTCGGCGCGTACTTCGAAGGGCTCGCGGACGAAGACCTTTCCTTAGCGGCGCGCTACTTCGCGGGGCACGTCTTTCCACTCTACGACGCGCGCACGACGAACGTCGGCGGCGGGATGCTGCGTGACGCGATCTCGGAAGTCACGGGTCTGGAAGTCGAGAACCTGCGCCCGCGCTACGTCCGTCTGGGCGACTCGGGCGACGTGGCCTTCGAGGCATTCGCGGAGACGAAGGCGAGTACCAACGTCGCGCCGACGCTCACGCTCGCCGCGACCCGGTCGCTCATCGAACAGTTGAGCGAGACGCGCGGGACGAAGAACAAGAAGACGCTCTTAGTTAACGCCCTTACCGGCGCAACCCCTTCGGAGGCGAAGTACCTCGTCAAACTGCTCGTCGGCGACCTGCGCATCGGCCTGAAAGAAGGGCTCGTCGAGGACGCGGTCGCGCGCGCGTTCAAAAGGCCGCTCGCGGACGTGGCCCGCGTCAACATGCTCACGGGCGATGTCGGCGAGACGGCCGTGCGCGCGCGGCGCGGCGCGCTCGAAGGCGTCGCGATGCGCCTCTTCCACCCCATCAAGTTCATGCTCGCCACGGCCGCCGAGACGGTCGAAGACGTGGCGCGCACGATGCCCGAAGAGTTTTACGTCGAGGACAAGTTCGACGGCATCCGCGGGCAGGCGCACGCGCAGGCCGGACGCGTCGCGCTCTACACGCGCACGCTCGACGAGGTGACGCATCGCTTCCCCGAGCTAATCGAGCCTTTAAAACTTCTCCCCACGGACGCCGTGCTCGACGGCGAGATCGTGCCCGTGCGCGGCGAGGCCATCCTGCCCTTCCTCGAACTGCAAAAGCGTCTGGGGCGCAAGACCGTCTCGGAGGAGTTGCTCGCGGGCGTGCCCGTCGCCTTCGTCGCGTACGACCTGCTCTACTCCGCGGGTCGCGTGCTGACGGACGCGCCGCTCGCGGAGAGGCGCGCGGCGCTCGAAGCGTTAATCAACGATGAAGCGGCTGCGGTCGTGCGTCTGTCGAGGGCGAAGTTGACAAGCGGCGTGTCCGGGCTTGACGAGGAGTTCGAGGCGGCGCGAGCGCGCGGCAACGAGGGGCTGATGATTAAAGACCCGCGCGCTTCGTACAAGCCGGGCAAGCGCGGGCGCGAGTGGCTGAAGCTGAAGAAGGCGTACGCGACGCTCGACGTGGTGGTGACGGCCGTCGAGGTCGGGCACGGCAAACGTCGGAGCCTCCTGTCGGATTACACGTTCGCGGTGCGTCGCTCGGAGGACGACCCGGAACTGCTCAACGTCGGCAAGGCTTACTCGGGTTTGACCGACGTGGAACTCGCGGAGCTGACCGAGTGGTTCCGCGCGCACACCATACAGGAGTTCGCGCACGGGCGCGTCCGCGTCGTCGAGCCGAAGATAGTTTTGGAAGTCACCTTCGACCGCGTGCAGGAGTCGAAGCGCCACAAGAGCGGCTACGCCCTTCGCTTCCCGCGCATCCTGCGCCTGCGCGAAGACAAGACGCCGGAAGAGATCGACACGCTCGACACCGTCCGCCGCATCGCGCGCGAGCTGGCGGGCGGGGATGAAGGCTTAGAAGGGAATTAAACACAGAGACACAACTTTGAGTCATAACTCAACAAGCTGTGTCTCTGTGGTGAAATTGTCTTCAGGGATTAGTCAGCACGTCCACGAGGCGAGGCGCCTTCCCCTTCGCGCGCTTCAAGGCTTTGTCCATCTGCTTGCGCGTCTCCTTCTCGACTTCGTCCTCGCGCTCGCGGCGCTTCTTCGCAGACTTGCCGCGCGCCTCCGCGTCGTCTCTGTCAACATTCTCTTCAAGCGCGGGCGCGGCGACGGCGGCTCGCGCGCGACGCGTGCGCGCCTCACGCGTTTCGGGCCTGGCGGTGGGCGCCTCTTCGCGCGGCGCTTCCGAGGCTTGAGGCGTCGAAGGTTGCGGCGGCGCTTCCGCCGTCTGAACCGGCGCGGTCTGTGTCTGTTCTTTTACTCGTTCCGCGCGCGGGCTCAGCATGAGCTTCGTGACGACGGCGCCTCCGAGCGCGGCGAGAGCGAGCAGCGCGACGGCCAGCAGCGCGGGCGTCCACGAGCGTCGCGGTCTGCGCGGGGCGTTCGTGTAAGGCGCCTCGTCGAGCGGCACGACGGGGTGTGCGCGCCGCGCATCGTCGGCGTCGAAGCGTGGCGTGACGAGAGTCGTTTCCGGCTCTTCGTCCGCCGGGCTTAAATTTTCGGGACGATGTCGCATAAGGTCTGGCCTCAAACAGTACGTCAAAACCTCTCCGCCACTGTTAAAGGCAAAAACGGGGCCGCCCGCGGGGCTCGAAGTTGCCGCTTCACGACAAAAAAAGGATAATCCAACACTTGTCGCCGGGGACTTTTCACAGGCGTGACGCGGCGACTTTTTCGGAGATGTACATCCTCGGGATATCGGCCTACTACCACGACTCGGCGGCGTGCCTCGTGCGCGACGGCGAGGTCCTGGCCGCGGCGCAGGAGGAGCGCTTCACGCGCAAAAAGCACGACCACCGCTACCCGACGCACGCCGTCGAGTTCTGTTTGAAGCGGGCGGGCATCACTCCGAAGGAGTTGGACTACGTCGCCTTCTACGACAAGCCGCTCTTAAAATTCGAGCGCCTGCTTGAGACCTACATCGACTACGCGCCGTCGGGCTTGCGCTCGTTCCTGATGGCGATGCCTTTGTGGCTGCGCGAGAAGCTCTGGATCCGCGAGCAGGTGTCGAAGGAGGCGGGCTTCGAAGGCCAGGTGCTCTTCACCGAGCACCACGAGTCGCACGCCGCCTCGGCCTTCTTCCCCTCGCCGTTCGAGTCGGCCGCGGTCTTGACGATGGACGGCGTGGGCGAGTGGGCGACCTCTTCATATGGATATGGGAAGGGGAACGAGCTGCACCTTTTGAAGGAGCTTCACTTCCCGCACTCGCTCGGCCTGCTCTACTCGGCCTTCACCTACTACACCGGCTTCAAGGTCAACTCGGGCGAGTACAAGGTGATGGGGCTCGCGCCCTACGGCGAGCCGAAGTACGTGAAGCTCATCCTCGACGAGTTGATTGACCTGCGCGAAGACGGTTCGCTCCGGCTCAACATGAAATACTTCAACTTCGCCGCGGGCCTGACGATGACGAACGCGGCGTTCGACCGCCTCTTCGGCGGGCCGCCCCGCGCGCCCGAGAGCGAGGTGACGCAGCGCGAGATGGACTTGGCGCGCTCGGTGCAGGAGGTGACCGAGGAGGCGATGCTGCGCATGGCGCGCCACGTCCACAGGGAGACCGGCGAGCGCAACCTCTGTCTCGCGGGCGGCGTCGCGCTCAACTGCGTCGGCAACGGCCGGATACTTCGGGAGGGGCCGTTCGAGCGGGTCTGGATTCAGCCGGCCGCGGGCGACGCGGGCGGCTCCTTAGGCGCGGCGCTGTCGGTCTGGTATCAGTACCTCGGCAACGAAAGAAAGTTGGAAGAGGTCTGCCGCGGCCGTGCGGACGGTATGCGCGGCTCGTACCTCGGGCCGGAGTTCACGGACGACGAGATTGAAGAGTCGCTCGTCACGCTCGGCGCGCGTTACAGGAAGGTGCCGCACGGCGATTTGGCCGAGACGGTTGCGCGCCTGCTGGCGGAAGAGAAAGTGGTCGGCTGGTTCCAGGCGCGGATGGAGTTCGGGCCGCGCGCCCTCGGCGCCCGCTCGATACTCGGCGACCCGCGCTCGCCGCGGATGCAGTCGCAGATGAACTTGAAGATCAAGTTCCGCGAGTCGTTCCGTCCCTTCGCCCCCTCGGTGCTGCGCGAGAGGGTGTCGGACTACTTCGAGCTTGACGCCGACTCGCCCTACATGCTCCTCGTCGCGCCGGTGCGCGAAGAGTTGCGGCGCGAGATGACGAGAGACGAGGAAGGGCTCTTCGGCATCGAACGCCTGAACGTGCCGCGCTCGGCCATCCCCGCGGTGACGCACGTGGACTACTCGGCGCGCGTCCAGACCGTGCGGCGCGAGGAGAGTCCCGTTTACTACGACCTGCTCGCCGCCTTCGAACGTGTGACCGGCTGCGCAGTGCTCGTCAACACCTCCTTCAACGTGCGCGGCGAGCCCATCGTCTGCACGCCCGCCGAGGCTTTCGCCTGCTTCATGCGGACGGAGATGGACTGCCTCGTCTTGGGCGACTTCCTGCTGCTCAAGTCGGAGCAGGGCCGCAACGCCTTCTCGGAAGACCTCTCTTGGCAGGAGGAGTTCCAGCTTGATTGAGCCGAAGGGGAGCGTCACCCACTCGAACTCGGGCGCGGTCACGAACGCGCAGGCGCGCAAGTCGGCGCTGCTGGTCGCGGCCGTCCTGCTCGCCGTCGCCGCTTGGAACGTCTACCGCGGGCGGACGACCGTCGTCGTCATCTTCGGCGCTCTGGGCGGCCTGCTCCTCATCATCGGGTTGCTCGTCCCCCCGGCGGCGCGCGCGTTCCACACGGCTTGGATGAGGTTCGCCGTGCTGCTCGGGCACGTGAACAGCCGGGTGCTGCTGACCTTGATGTACTACCTCGTCGTGACGCCCTACGGGGTGGTGACGCGGCTCGTGGGCCGCGACCCCTTGCGGCGGCGCGGGGCGAAGGCCGAGAGTTACTGGGTCGAGCGCAAGGCGACCCGCCAGACGCGCGAGCAGTTCGAGCGCCTGTTCTGAAGGTTCAAGGGAGGATTCGCGTTCCTATGGGTAAGCTCTCGCTCGCCGGTGAGGTCTGGATGTTCCTGCGCCAGAACAAGAAGCTCTGGCTGCTGCCGATTGTCGTCGTCCTCCTGCTCCTCGGCGCCCTGCTCATCTTCGCCCAATCGTCGGCCCTCGCGCCGTTCATCTACACGATCTTTTAGGTGATAAGTGATGAGAAAAACCGGGCCTCCGTTCTTTCTCATCACTTATCACTCATCACTTATCACCTTCCAACCCTGTTAACGCTCCGCGCCGACCTCGCGTCTATACCGGCGTAGAGGGCGAGGGCCGCGGCGGGGTTGAACATCAGAGCCGCGCGGCGTCGTAAAACTTCAAGGCATGTTCGAGGTCGAGACCGGCACACTGCTCTTCGCGGAGCGCAGGCCCGAGGCGGCGGCGGAAGCCCAGCCGCCCGAGGTCGCGCTCGTTGAGTCGGCGCGCGCGGGCGACCGCGCGGCCTTCGAGCGCCTCTACCACTCTTACGCGCCGCTCGTGCACGGCGTGCTGCTGGCGCGCGTCCCCTACGGCGAGGTCTCAGACCTCGTGCAGGACGTTTTCCTGACGGCCTTCCGCAAACTCGGGGCGCTACGCGACCCGGCGCGCTTCGGACCGTGGGTCGCCATCATCGCGCGCAACCGCGCGGCCGACTTCTACCGCCGCGCGCGCCGGACCGAAGAATTACACGACGAGTTGGCGCAGGGCGCGGGACGCGGCGCCGAGGCGCGCGAGGCTTTAGAGGTCATCCGCTCGCTGCCCGAGGCTTACCGCGAAACGCTCGTGCTCCGGCTCGTCGAGGGCATGACCGGCCCCGAGATTGCCGAGCGGACGGGGCTGCGCCCCGCGTCGGTGCGCGTCAACCTGCACCGCGGGATGAAGCTTTTGCGCAAGCGGCTCGGCGTCAAGTGCGGCGGCGATGCAAAGGACGGAAGTTTATGAACGACTACCTCTGGGACAAGAAGGGCGAACCCGAAGCGGAGGTCACGCGGCTCGAAGCACTGCTCGGCGCCTTCGCGCACGAGCCGCGCCCGCTTGAGCTGCCGGCCGACGCCGTGGTGGTCGGCACGTTGCTGCTCTCCCTGTTGCGCCACTCCGACCGGGTGGCGGTCGCCTGCCAGGCCCACCTGGTCATCGTGATCGGGCTGCTGCGCAGCGAGCCCGGTGGCCCGGCGTGGAAG
>CAXTSK010000230.1:0-7897 GCA_964246655.1 uncultured Pyrinomonadaceae bacterium | reverse complement strand
TTCAATAAGTGATGAGTGATAAATGATAAGAAAAACATCGGGCCTTGTCTTCCTCTTATCACTTATCACTCATCATTTACCACTCATACAGAGGTGCATTCATTGGACACACGTTTCATTGTCGGAATTGATTTAGGCACGACCAACTCGGCGCTCGCGCAGTTCGACACCGCCGCGCCGGAAGAGACCGCCGGCATCAACGTCGAACCCGTCCCGCAGTTGACCAACCCGAACGAAGTCGAGGAGCGGACGCTCCTGCCCTCCTTCCTCTACGTGCCGGGCGAGTTGGACTTCCCGAAGGGCGCGCTCGCGCTGCCGTGGGAGCGTGAGCCGCAGGTCTTCGCAGGTGAACTCGCGCGCAAGCGCGGGGCCGAGAACCCTTCGCGCCTCGTCGCGTCGGCCAAGTCGTGGCTCTCGTACGCGGCCGTGGATCGCGCGTCGGCCATCCTGCCGTGGGGCGCGCCCGAGGAGGTGCGCAAGCTCTCGCCGGTCGAGGCGTCGGCCGAGTACCTGCGCCACCTACGCCAGGCTTGGGACGCGCGCGTCAACGCGAAGAAGAACCCGGAGCTGGCGCTCGGCGCGCAGCAGGTGATGCTTACCGTCCCCGCCTCCTTTGATGAGGAGGCGCGCGAGTTGACACTGCGCGCGGCCCGCGAGGCCGGGCTCTCGAACGTGACGCTGCTCGAAGAGCCGCAGGCCGCCTTCTACGCTTGGATCGACGCGCAGGGCGAAGGCTGGCGCAAGCGCGTGAAGGTCGGCGACCTCATCCTCGTCTGCGACGTGGGCGGCGGCACGACCGACTTCAGCCTCATCACGGTCTCGGAGGAGGACGGCGCGCTCACCCTCAAGCGCGTGGCCGTCGGCGAACACATCCTGCTCGGCGGCGACAACATGGACTTGGCCTTAGCGCGACTCTTACAACAGCGCCTCGAAGAGGAAGGCCACCGCGTAGACACCTGGCAGTTGCAGGGGCTCTGGCACCAGTGCCGCCTGGCGAAAGAGAAACTGTTCGCCGAGCCGAAGAGTCAGAAGCAGCCGGTGACGCTTTTGGGCAAGGGCTCGAAGCTCGTCGGCGGCACGATCAAGACGGAGCTGCGCCGCGAAGACCTTGAGCGCGTCCTCGCCGACGGCTTCTTCCCCTCGGTCGGGCGCGACGAGATGCCCGCGCGTCAGCGGCGCATCGGCTTCCAGGAACTCGGCCTGCCTTACGCGGCCGACCCCGCCGTCACCAAACACCTCGCGCGCTTCCTCGCGCAGCAGGCTTCGGGCGGGGCGGAGTCCGACCAGATTCGACGCGGCCCGAGCGGCTTCGCTTGTCCCACTCACGTCCTCTTCAACGGCGGCGTGATGAAGGCTGCCGTGCTGCGCGACCGCGTCGTGGAGGTCATTAACAACTGGCTCCAAGCGGAAGGGTTCGAACCGCTCGTCGTGTTAGACGCGCCCGACCTCGACCACGCGGTCGCGCGCGGCGCGGCCTACTACGGCCGGGCCAAGCGCGGGCGCGGCGTGCGCATACGCAGCGGCGCGCCCCGCACCTACTACATCGGCATCGAGAGCGCGATGCCCGCCGTGCCGGGCCTACCCGCCCCGCTCAAGGCGCTCTGCGTCGTGCCCTTCGGCATGGAGGAGGGGACGGAGGCCGCCGTCACGGGACGCGAGTTCGGCCTCGTGGTCGGCGAGCCCGCCGAGTTCCGCTTCCTCAGCTCGACCGTGCGGAAGGCCGACGAGATCGGCAGCCTCGTCGAAGACTGGGGCGACGAGATAGAGGAGCTGAGTCCGCTCGAAGTCACGCTCAACCTCGAAGGCAAGGAGGACACCGTCCTCCCCGTCCGCCTTGAGACGCGCGTGACCGAGGTCGGCACGCTCGAAGTCTGGTGCGTCTCGCGCGACGGCTCGCAGCGCTGGAAGCTCGAATTCAACATCAGGGAGCAGGACGAGAATTAATTTGAAATTTCTAATTTGAAATTTCAAATGACGAGATGGAAGCCTCAAGCCGTTTCCTCATCGGCATCGATCTGGGCACGACGAACTCGGCCGTGGCCTACGTGGACACGGAGGAGAGGCCCGCGCGCGGTGCGCCGCCTCCTGTCCGCGTCTTCGAGACGCCGCACCTCGCCGCAGACGGCGAGGTGCGCGCGCTCCCCTCCCTGCCCTCATTTATCTACTTCACCGACGAGGCGGAGGACGCGGCGCCCGGCCTCCGCCTGCCTTGGGAGGAGCAGACGGACGGCGCGTTGGTCGGCGTGCTGGCGCGCGAGCGCGGCGCGCTGGCCCCTGGACGACAGGTCGCCTCCGCCAAGTCGTGGCTCTGCCTCTCGTCCGTGGACCGCACGGACGCCTTCCTCCCGTGGGACGCCGAAGGCGGCGACAAGGTCTGCTCGCCCGTCGCAGCCTCGGCCCGTTACCTCACGCACCTCCGCGACGCATGGAACCATTCGATTGCTAAGGACGCCGACGGGCTCATCAAGGATGAAAGGCGGTTCGAGCGGCAGCAGATAGTCCTCACCGTGCCTGCGTCTTTCGATGAAGAAGCGCGCGAGCTGACCGTGAGCGCCGCGCGCGAAGCCGGCCTTGAGAATTTAACTTTACTTGAAGAACCGCTCGCGGCCTTCTACGCGTGGATCGCGGCGCAGAAGGGCGGGCTCAAACGGCAGCTCAAGGACGGACAGCTCGTCTTAGTCTGCGACGTGGGCGGCGGCACGACCGACTTCAGCCTCATCCGCGTGCGCGTCGAGGCGGGCGAGGTGCGCTTCGAACGGACGGCCATCGGCGAGCACCTGCTGCTCGGCGGCGACAACGTTGACCTCGCGCTCGCGCGACTCGCCGAGGAGAAGCTGGGGCGCCCGCGTCTTTCGCTCAGGCAACAGAACGCACTGCGCCGCCAGTGCTGCGCGGCCAAAGAGCTTCTGCTCGGCGACGACTCGAAGGAGAGCGCGCCCGTCACCGTGCTCGGCGGCGGTCGCTCGGTCGTCGGCGGCGCGCTCAGCACACAGCTCACGCGCGCGGAGGTCGAGGACGTTCTGGCCGAAGGCTTTCTGCCCGCGAGCGCGCCCGGCGACCTGCCCGCGTCCGAGCGACGCATGGGCCTGCGCGAACTCGGGCTGCCTTACGCGAGCGACCCTGCCATCACGAAACACCTCGCCGCGTTTCTGACGCAGGCGGCGCTGGCAATGAAACCGACGGACGAAGGTGAGGCACAACACGAGGACGCTGCCACGATGGCGCGACCCGACGCGGTGCTCTTCAACGGCGGCTTCTTCCACCCGACGCTCGCGCGCGAGCGCATCGTCGAGACAATCGCCAGCTGGTTCCCTCACATGGGTAAGCGCTGGCGGCCCAAGGTGCTGCACAACGAGACGCCCGAGACGGCCGTCGCCGTCGGGGCCGCCTATTACGCGCGCGTGCGCCGCATGGGCGGCGTGCGCGTGAGCGGCGGCAGCGCGCGAGGTTATTACATCGGCGTCCAGCAGGCGGGGCACGGCGCGAGTCAGGAACAACTGACGGCCGTCTGCGTCCTTCCGCGCGGCACGGAGGAGGGCACGCGGCTCGAACTCGGCCGTGAGTTCGCGGCGCTCACCAACCGCCCCGCCGCCTTCACGCTCTACAGTACGACGACGCGCCAGGACGCGCAGGGCGAGGTCGTACGCTTCGCCGAAGGCGAACTGCACCGCCACGCGCCACTCGTCACCGTGCTCCGCTACGGCAAGCGCTCGCGTCACATCGAGCTCGACGTGAGACTAACGGCGCACTTCACCGAAGTCGGCACGCTCGAACTCTGGTGCGAGGCGCCGAAGACCGGCCACCGCTGGCGGCTTCAGTTCCAACTCAGGGGCGCGGAGGCTCTGGAAGAAGATGCTGTTGAGGGTGATGAGTCGCAGGCGCAGGAAGAAGAAGCCCCGCGGCTCATCATCCCCGACGAATCGGTGGCCGAGGCGGAGAAACTTCTCCGAGCCGTCTTCGGCGGCCCGCGCGATGCGCTTGAGGGCGAGACTCTTTCGCCAGAGGCTTTGCCCGGCAGGCTCGAAGCCGCACTCGGCTATCGCAAAGACTCCTGGCCTACTGAAACTATCCGCAAGCTCTGCGACGCGCTGGCCGAACTCTCCGCCGGACGTAAGAAGGGGCGCAACTACGAGGCGCGCTGGCTCAACCTCTTCGGCTTCTGCCTACGCCCCGGCTTCGGCGCTGTGCTCGACGAGTGGCGCATAACGCGCGCGCGCAAGGTCTACCACGAGGGGCTCTGCTTCGAGAAGGATGTGCAGTGCCAGGTCGAGTGGATGATCCTCTGGCAGCGCGTGGCCGGGGGCTTAAGCGCGGGACAGCAGCTCGAAATCTACGAGCGCCACAAGGGACTGTTGGGGATTGGCGGCAGGCGCGTGAAGGGACGGCTCAACCGACAGGTCGAACGCGAAGGCTTGCTCATGCTCGCGAGCCTCGAACACCTACCCGCCGCGCAGCGCGTCGAACTCGGGGAGGAAATTCTCTCTCGCATTAACGAGGAGCCGGGCAACAAGAGCTTCACATGGGCGCTCGGCCGCCTCGGCACGCGCATCCCCTTCTACGGCCCGCTGAACTGCGTGGTGTCCGCCGCGGCGGCGGCGGCGTGGGCCGCCGCGCTCCTCGCCCTGCCCGAGCTGACGCCGCAAATCGCCACGGCCGTCTCGCAACTGGCCGCGCGCACCGGAGACCCGCTGCGCGATGTCGATGACGGCTTCAGGGCCGAGATCGTCCGCCGCCTCGAAGAGGCCGGTGCAAACGACGACGCGCTCGAACCCCTACGCACCTACGTCCCGCGCACGCGCGCCGCCGCCGTGCGCCTCTTCGGCGAATCCCTCCCCGAGGGCCTGCGCCTCACGGGCTGAAGCAGAGCTATGATTTGAAGCCGAGGTAGAGGAGGGGCACGGGACGGGGCCGCTACTGCCTGATCCTGTAGCCGGCATCGCCGGGAGCGAGGCCGTCGATGCGGAGGACTTTCACGGAGGCATCGACCTCGTCGGAGCGCACGTAGCCGATGGCGCCCGGCAGGTTGGCGACGGTCTTGATCATGTCGGGCGTCGAGGCGCGCAGCCGCGGCTCTTCCAGAATCTCGCCCCTGAACTTCTTCCCCAGGAAGTAGCTGTTGAAGCCCTTCTCGTCCATGTCGTAGACGAGGCGCAGCACGGCCTCGCGCTCGCCCCCCCCGGGCTCGCGCATGACGACCCGCACCTTGCCCGCGCCGCCCGGCCAGTTGCCCCGCTCGGCCTTGAACAACTCGCGCAGCTCGGAGAAGGAGAGGTTGTCGTTGGGGTTCGACTTGTTGACGATGATGGCCAGCTCGACCGTCGCGCGTGCGCCGCGGGCGCGAGGCGCCCACGAAGCCCCCGCCCCGAGCAGGGTCAACACGACTGCCGCCAACAGCACTGCTCTTCTCGTCAACACTCTCCCTCCTAGAACGTGAAGGCGAGCTGGAGCAGCAGCTCGTCGATGGGGCTCTGCCGACGGCGCTGCGTGTGGTCGTACTGCGCCTTGAAAGCGGCGAACTCGCTCACGTCGTAACGCAGGCCGACCGAAGGCCCGTTGCGGCGCCCGACATCCGGGAAGATGGGGTCGTCGCTCGGCACGTTGACGTACTGGTAACGGGCGTAGGGGCGCAGGTCGCCGAAGCGCCGCGAGAACTGCGTGTAGAGGCCGGGCGTGTAGAAGACCCTGCCGCCGCGCTCGTGTCGAACGACGACGGCCTCGTTGAGCACCTCGTAGAGCCTGTTCTGGTAGACGACGTGCCCGGCCATGATGCTCTGCCCGACCCTCTGCGCCCCCGCGGGCGTGAGACTGTCGCGGTAGAAGGAGAACCCCGCCTGGAACCCGGGGAGCGACTTGGGCCGCGCGAAGAGGCCGAGGTTGAAGCTCTTGCCGTTGTTCTCGTCAACGGCCGTCTGCACGGCCGCGTCGAGCCGCGAGCGCGACGCGCGGCCGTTGCCGACCTCTGCGATGTAGCGCAGGCCGAGCGAGCCCGAAGGGATGCGACCCGTGGCCGACACGCCGACGTTGTGGAGCGGCAGGATGCCGCCCTTGCTCTCGAAGGCGAAGATGAAGGGCCGGTTGACAGCGGTCTGGAACCAGGAGCCGTGGTGGTAGGCGGTGTTGTAGAAGCCTATCGCCGTGTGGTAACGCCCGGCGCTCAGGTTGAGGTAGTCGTTCGGCGCGTAGCGCAGCAGCAGCCGGTGAATCTCGAAGGTGAACCTGTTGTCCTGCCCCGCCTCGACTATCAGCTCGCCGAGGACGCTGAACTTCTCCGAGAGGCGCGAGGTCATGAAGAGGTCGAGCTGGCCGAGCGAGAAAGAGTTGGTCGTCCCCTTCTGATTGCTCGCGTGGAAGTTCACGTCGGCGAACCCCTGTATCTCCATGCGGGGCGTGCCCATCGACGTGTGCTCGTGGTCGTCGTCGTGTTGGGCGGCGGCAGTCGGCTCGGTAGCCTCCGTGGGCTCCGCCGCCGCGCTGACGTTGACGGTGGCGAGCACGGGCGCGGCCTGCGCGGTCTGCTGCCCCGTTCCGGCGCCCTGCGCCTGCCGCGCCTCAAGCTCGCGGAGTCTCGCTTCGAGGTCGGCGATCTGCGCGCGCATCTGGCTGATCGCCTCGCCCGCTTCGTCCGCCTCCGCCCGTGCCGACGGGGCCGCGGTGAAGTTCAGTTCCAGCCGGTTGAAACCCTTGCTGATCCGCATGCTCGCGCCGGCCCGCACACGCAGCGAGAGCAGCACGTCGCCGTCGCGCTGTTCGAGCAGCGCGCCCGTGAACCCGCTCCCGCTGAGTTGCCCCTGCGGGCCGGAGGTTCGTGAATGCGGAATCAGGAGGTAGAAGTTGTCGCCTTCGAAGCGCGTGCTGTAGTCGTCTAAGGGAGCGTCGGAGGCGACCGTAACGCGCGCGCCGGCCGGCGCGTCCGCCAGTCGCAGCAGGACGATGCGACCGGCCGCCGACGCCTTCGACGGCAGGAGTACTCCGGGGCGCGGCACGGCCTGCGACGGGTCTTGCGTGCGCCCGTCCGCCTGCGCGCTTACCCTCGTACCGGCCGACGAGATAAGGAGCAGGAAGAGGAACGCGGATAGGGATCGCGGCGCCGCGGCGCGGGGACTAATGTTCATCGACGCACCCCCTTTGACAGATGGCGGGACGGCCCGGCCGGAGACTTTTTCGGAAGGCGGGCTCAGCTTATTGAAGCCCGGCCGCCAAGTCAAACGCCTCGCCGCGGCCGCCTCACTCCTTGTCCTTGAGCGACTGCGAAAGCTCCTCGATGCGCGTGCCGACCACGTCCGCCATCACGTCGTCGCGTAGCGAGCGGAAGAGCGGCAGCGCCTGGTTGCAGAAGTCGAGCGCCTGCCGCGTGTCGCCGAGCGCTTGGTAGGCGAGCGAGGTGTAGTAGAAGGCGTACGCCTCTTTCTTACGGTCGGCCCCGGCCCGCAGCTCGGGCAGCACCCGCCGGAGCAGCTCAAGCGAACGCTCGTAGTAGCCGTTGGCCTTCCGCCCGTCGCCGGAGGTTTTGTAGAGGTCGCCGATCTTGGTCAGCGTGTTGCCGACCTCGGCCGCCTCGCCCGCGTCGCGGTAAACGCCTTGCGCGCGGTTGAAATACTCGTCGGCCTTCCCCTCCTCCTTGAGCTTGACGTAGAGGCCGCCCGTGGTCAGAAGCGTCTCGACCTCGTTGCCGCGGTCGCCGACCTCGTGATAGATGCGCGCCAGCTGGTCGTAATACTCGACCGCCCGCTCCTTCTCGTTCGACTCGTCGAGGAAGCGTGTGACCTTGAAGAGCGTGGAGGTGGCGACCTTCGTCTGCTCCTCGGCGCGGCGCCGCTGCCGCTCGGCCTCGGCCGCGCGGTCGGAGGCGATGAGCCGCTGCCCCTCGGCCCTCTTCTGCGAGGCGAGTGCGCGGGCG
>CAXTSK010000229.1:0-7906 GCA_964246655.1 uncultured Pyrinomonadaceae bacterium | reverse complement strand
TTCGTATTGGGCGAGCACTACAAGCCCCGCGACTTTCGTGTTCCTTTACACCGCAAGCCGAATTCCGCATTCCGCAATCAGAAGTGACTCTCCATCGCCTCGCGCACCTGCTGTATGAGGGCGGGAAGGTCTGCGTCGGTGAGGCCGCGGGTGTGGAGGGGCGGGTCGAGGTGCATCTCGACGTGGCCGGCGCGCAGGATCATCGAGCCGCAGGGCATCGCGCGTCGCGTCCCCACGATGGTGACCGGAACGATAGGGAGGCCGGACTCCAGCGCGAGCCGGAAGCCGCCCTTCTTCAAGGGCTGGAGCGAGCCGTCGCGCGTGCGCGTGCCTTCGGGGAAGAGGAAGGCCGAGACGCCGCCGCCGAGAAGTCGCGCGGCGCGGCGGAGGCTTTCAATTGACTCGGCCGTCGAGCCGCGGTTGATCGGTATCTGCCCCGAGCGGCGCATGTGCCAGCCGAGGAAGGGGATGAGGAAGACCTCGCGCTTAGCGGCGATGCGCAACTGCGCCGGCAGGTACCCGAGCATGACGGGGATGTCCATCCAGCTCTGGTGCGTCGAGAGGAAGACGTAGCTTTCGCCCGCGCGCAAGTGCTCGGCGCCGCGGACGTGCACGTCGAGGAGCGCCGTGCGCGCGATCATCCGGCTCCACGTGCTCGCGCACCGGTGTTGCAAACGCCCGCGCCGGTCGAAGAGCGAGCAGGCCAGCGACAAAGACCCCATCAAGACCGTGTAGAGCGCGACCAGCGGCCACGCGACGGCCGTGTGCACGTAGTTCAAAAACGTCGGCGGGCGCGGCGGCGGGGTGTGTGTGATTTGAAATTTCAGATTTGAAATTTGAAATTAAATCTTAACGCTCAAACGCTGTGCGGCGAGGAGGAGGCCGATGATGGTCTTGGCGTCATCAATCTCGTTCGTCGCGACCAACGCGAGCGCGCGCTCGAAGGGCATGCGGACGACCTCGATGATCTCGTCCTCCTCGTGCCGGCGCGCGGTCTCGCTCAGCTCCGTGGCGAGGAAGACCCACAGCCGCTCGGCGCAGAAGCCGGGCGTGGTGTAGAACTCGGAGAGCTGTTCCAGATGACCCGCGACGACGCCCAGCTCCTCCTCCAACTCGCGCGCGGCCGTCTCGGCGGGGCGCTCGCCCGGGTCGAGCTTGCCCGCGGGCAGTTCCAAAACGTACTTCCGCGTGGGGTGCCTGTACTGTTTGACGAAAGCGATGCTGCCGTCCTCGAAGAAGGGCACGACCGCGGCCCCGCCCGGATGCTTGACGACCTCGCGCAGGTAAGTCTTATCTCCCTCGCGCACCGTGTCGCGGACGACGCGGATGAGCTTGCCCGGGTAGACCACCTCGCTCGACAGAACTTCGGGCTGTTCTTTATCTGTGATATCAGTCACCTCAATCAATACTCCGACATCTTCGGGCGCGGCTTGTCGTCTTTGGTCGCGGGGCGCGACTCGTTGAAGCGGATGCCGATGACTTCGGAGCTGATGAAGAAGTGGCGGCGCCCGGTCGCGTCGCGCCCTTCAGCGCGGACGGGGTCGGCGTTGACGCTGTATGAGGACGGCTGCGCGTCGGTCTTCGGCTGCACGCGCACGTTGAAGACGTAGCCGCTCGCGACGGGCGGGTCGCCGCTCACCTGCGCCTGGAAGACGCCCGAGTCGATGAGCTGTTGGAAGGTGCCGTACTGCCCGTTGGCCTCGAAGTAGAGCTGCTCGGCGGCCTGGATGTTTTCGAGGTTGGTGAGCGCCGCCGACTCGTTGGCCGCGATGACGCGCCGCTGGATGGTGTCGTCCCACATCCGCAGCGCGAGCCAGCCCAAAGGGACGAGGACGAGCAGGCCGACGCCCGCGACGATGAGCGCGGTGCGCCACAGGCGTTTCGATTCGGAGACTTCGGCCATCGGTCAGGACTCTCCCGCAACGGATTCGAGTTGGGCCTTCACTTCGCCGACGAGGTAGAGCGAGCCGGTTACGCAGACGAGCCCTTCGGGGGGCGTGTGCGTCCGCGCGATGACCAGCGCGTCGCGGCTCGAAGGCGCGAGCGCGATTGTACTCGAAGAGGGCGGGACGGGCACGGCGCGGAGTAATTGTTCAACCGTGGCCGCGCGCGGGCTCGCGGGCGAGGTCAGCACGAGGTGTCGCGCGGCCGGGAAGAGGACGCGGCCGATCTCTTCAAGCTCCTTGTCGCGCATCGCGCCGAAGACCATCGTCACGCCTCCGGGCGCGAACTCGTCGAGGTATGCGCGCAGCGCGCGCGCGCCCGCGACGTTGTGCGCGCCGTCATAGAGGACGCGGGGCCGCTGCCGCTCGTCGAGTTCGAGCCGCCCCGCGTGCTCCGCGGTTTCGAGTCCTTCGACGATGTGCTCGCGCGAGATGGCGAAGCCGTCTTCGGCGAGTAACTCGGCGAGCGCGACCGCGACGGCCGCGTTCGTCAACTGGTGTCGGCCGCGCAGCGCGAGCCGCACGCCTGCGTACTCGTCGCGCGACGTACGCAGCCTCACGCGCAGCCGACCGTCCGCGCCCGCCTCTTCGACTTCAACTTCTTCGGTCGCGAAGCGCGGTTCGACTTCGCACTCGCGACAGCGGCGCAGGATGACTTCAAGCGCCTCGGGCTCCTGCGGCGCGACGACGGCGCGCGTGCCCGTTCGGATGATGGCGGCCTTCTCCGCGGCAATCTCCGCGAGCGTGTTTCCTAAATACTCCTGATGGTCGAGCGCGACGGGCGTCACGGCGACCCAACGCGCGCCCGCGGTCGTCGTCGCGTCGAGCCTCCCACCCAGCCCCGTTTCGAGGACGGCAATCTCAACCTTCTCATCCGCGAACGCGGCGAGCGCTATCCCCGTCACCTGCTCGAAGAAGGTCGGGAGCGCCCCCGACTCGCGCTCGACCCACTCGGCCGCCTCACGCACGCGCGTCGCGTGGCGCGCGAACTCGTCCTTCGAGATTTCGCGGCCGCCGACGCGCACGCGCTCCGTGACGGAGACGAGGTGCGGCGACGTGTAGAGCCCCGCGCGCAATCCGGCCGCGCGCGTGATGCCTTCGAGCATCGCCGCGGTCGAGCCCTTGCCGTTCGTGCCGGCGATCTGGACTGAAGGAAAATAGGTTTGAGGGTCGCCCAAACGTCGGAGCAGGCGCGTGACGTTCTCAAGGCCGAGCTTAATCGCTACGGTCTCGTGGCCGAGGCCGAAGAGGTAACTGACCGACTCGTCGAAGTTCACGGACGAAGTTTATCTCAGTTTCAGACTTCGGTCTTGATTTCGGGCTGTTCGACAGGCGAAGCGTTGAGGGCGCCCGCGCCGTTCTGGCCGGGGTTGAGTTCGGCCTTGAAGGGTTTGAGTTTGCCTTCGGGGTTGTAAGTGAAGTCGAGGGCGCGGACGATCCAGTCGCGTATCTCGCGACGATCCACGACGGCGTCGAGCATGCCGTGCTCTAAGAGGAACTCGGCGGTCTGGAAGTTCTCGGGGAGCTTCTGGCGGATGGTCTGCTCGATGACGCGCGGGCCGGCGAAGCCGATGAGCGCCTTCGGCTCGGCGATGTTGAGGTCGCCGAGCATGGCGAAGCTGGCGGTGACACCGCCGGTCGTCGGGTCGCTCATGACGGAGATGAAGGGGAGCCGCGCCTCCGCAAGCAGCGCGAGCGCCGCGGAGATTTTCGCCATCTGCATGAGGCTGTGCGTACCCTCCTGCATGCGCGCGCCGCCCGACTGGCTGAAGATGACGACGGCCGCGCGCTCTTCAATCGCCCGCTCGACGAGCCGCGTGATCTTCTCGCCCACGGCGCTGCCCATCGAGCCGCCGAGGAAGCTGAAGTCCATCGCCGCGACGAGCGTCGGGTGGCCGCCCACGCAGCCGCGCGCGTTGATGACGGCCTCGGGCAGGCCGGTCTTCCGCCGCGCCTGTTCGAGGCGCTCGCGGTAGGGCTTTGTGTCGATGAACTCTAAGGGATCGGTGGAGATGACCTCGGCGTCCAACTCCTCGTACTTGCCCTCGTCGTAGAGGAGCGCGAGGCGCTGGCGCGCGCCGATGCGGAAGTGGTGGCCGCAGTGCTGGCAGACGTAGGCCGAGTCCTCCAACTCGCGCGTGTAGAGCGCGGCGTCGCAGCCCGGGCACTTCTCGAATCCGCCTTCGGTCTTGACGCGGCGCTCCTCGGCCGGGACGGACTCGATCCGCTGGTTCTTTTTACGAAACCAAGACATGCCTTGAAGCCGTGGCCTACGGTTCCCTTCGGTGCGGTGCTGCTCGGGGGCTTTCGGGCACGAAGGTTAACACAGACGCGCCGACCGCCCAAGAGACCGTTCAGGGATTTGCCACAGAGACACAGAGCTTTAAGAATTTGAAATTGTCTTTAACCTCTGTGCCTCTGTGTCTCTGTGGCAAATCCTTAAGTCCTAACGTCGAGCTTCAGGCTTGCGCCCCTCGGGGGCGGCGACTAGTTCCTGCTGCTGCGGGAGCGCGAGCGGCCCCGTCCCGTTCTCGCCGCGGTGCTCGACGGCGTGCCCGAGCTGGCCGCCGACCTCGCGCTCGGCCTCGTCCCAGGTGCCCGTGAAGGTGCAGCCGGCCGCGTTGCGGTGGCCGCCGCCGCGGAAGCGCTCGGCGATGCGCGCGACGTTCACGTCGCACTTCGAGCGCAAGGAGACGCGGTAGACGTTCGGCGCCGTCTCCTTGAAGAAGGCGCACGCCTCCACGTCGCCGCAGCTCATCGGGTAGTTGACGAAGCCGTCGGCGTCTTCGTCCGACGCGCCCGCGCGCTCCTGCATCTCAAGCGTCTGCACGAGCCACGCGACGCGCCCCGACGAATCGCGCCGGACGGTCGAGAGCACCTCGCTCATCAGCTCGATCTTGCTCCAAGGGTAGTTCGCGAAGACGGCCTGCGAGACCTTGGCGGGCTTGACGCCCGCGCGCACCAGCTCCGACGCGACCTTGAAGGTGCGCTCCGACGTGTTCGAGTAGTGGAAGCTGCCGGTGTCGGTAATCAGGGCGGTGTAGACGCACTCGGCGATCTCGCGCGTGACGCGGACGCCGAGCGCCTTGCAGAGATTGTAGATCATCTCGCCGACGGCCGAGGCCGTCGAGTCGATCCAGTTGATGTCGCCGAAGAGCGCGGTCGTCGAGTGGTGGTCAATGTTGACGACGAACTGCCTCTCCAGATCGACGAGGCCGGGGCGCGTGATGTCCGAGCACTCGATGACGAAGACCGCGTCGTACTGCCTGTCGATGCGCGGCGTGACGCGCACCAGCTCCGACCCGGGGAGCTTCAGGTAGGCGTGCGGGACGGCGTCGCGCATGACGACCTCGACCTCCTTGTCGAGGGCGCGCAGCAGCCAAAAGAGTCCGAGCGACGAGCCCAGGCTGTCGCCGTCGGGGCGGATGTGCGACGTGATCGCGAAGCGGCGCTTCGACTCGATCAGTTCAACCACTTGACTGAGCATTTCAATGCAACCGTAAACCGTAAACCGTAAACCGTGACAAGAGGAGTCAAGTCCTTCTCGTCACGGTTTACGGTTTACGGTTTACGTCCTTTCTCCTCTTCTTCGCCGGCCCCTGCTTCTGCCGGGGAGGTGGGGGCCTGGCTTTCCGTCCTGATCTCGGAGAGCAGTGCTTCGACGCGGGTGGCGGCCTCCTCGACCGTGTCGCGGACGAAGTGCAGCTCAGGCGTGTACTTGAGGTTCAAGGCGATGCCGAGCTGGCGGCGCACGTAGGGCGCGGCCTTCTGGAGCGCCTTCATGGCCTCGGCCTTCTCGGCCTCCGTCCCTTCGGCCGTAACGTAGACGCTCGCGTCCCGGAGGTTCTCCGTGACACGCACGTCCGTCACCGTCACACGCTCGACGCGCGGGTCTTCCAGCTCAAACCCCACGATCTGGCTGACCTCCTCGCGTATCACTTCCGCTATCTGCTCTGGCCGTCTCATAAAAACAGTGAGCGGTGAGCAGTGAGCGGTGAGCAGTAAAAGCAAAAACTGCTTACTGCTTACTGCTCACTGCTCACAGCTCTGTAGCGGCGATCTGCTCGATGATGTAGCACTCGATCTGGTCGCCGTCCTTGATGTCGTTGAAGTTCTCAAGGCCGATGCCGCACTCGTAGCCCTCGCGCACCTCGGAGACATCGTCTTTCAAGCGACGCAAGCTCCCGATGCCGCCCTCCCACGCGACGACGCCGTCGCGGATGAGGCGGGCGCGCGTGTTGCGGCGGATGACGCCGTCGATGACGCGGCAGCCGGCGATGACGCCCGCCTTCGGCACGCGGAAGGTCTGAAGGACGAGCGCCTTGCCCAGAATCTTCTCGGTCTCGATCTTGTCGAGCATGCCGATCATGGCGGCGCGGATCTCCTCCTCAACCTTGTAGATGATCGAGTGGAGGCGGATGTCAACGTGCTCCTGCCGGGCGAGTTCCGCGGCGCGGACTTCGGGCCGGACGTTGAAGCCGATGATGACGACCGCGCGGCCCGCGGCCTCGGTCTGCGACGCGGCGGCGAGCAGCACGTCCGACTCGGTGATGGCGCCGACGCCGGAGCGCACGACCCTCACCTTGACCGTGTCGGTCGAGAGCTTCGTGAGCGTTGACTTCAGAACCTCGACCGAGCCCTGCACGTCGGCCTTGACGACGGTCAGGAGTTCCTTGACCTGCGCCTCGCCGAGCGCCTCGATGCCACGCTTGGTCGTCTGCGCGAGCGTCTGCTGGCGCGCGACCATCTGGCGGTGGTGCGAGATCTGCTGCGCCTTGGTGATGTCGGCGACGACCTGGAAGGTCTCGCCCGCCTGCGGCACGCCCTGAAGGCCGAGCACCTCGACGGGCGTGGCCGGGCCGGCCTCGTCGATGTGGTTGCCGCGGTCGTCGTACATCGCGCGCACCTTGCCGAAGATTTGGCCGACGATGAACGGCTCGCCGACGCGGAGCGTGCCCTGCTGGACGAGCACCGTCGCGACGGCGCCGCGGCCGCGGTCGAGCTTGGCTTCGAGCACGACGCCCGAGGCGAGGCGCGTCGGGCTCGCCTTCAGGTTCAGGATGTCGGCGGTGAGCAGGATGGTCTCAAGCAGCGTCCCGATGTTCTCCTGCTTCTTGGCCGAGACGGGCACCATCTCGATGTCGCCGCCCCACTCGACGGGCTGGAGGCCCTGCACCGCGAGTTCCTGACGCACGCGGTCGGGGTTGGCGTCGGGCTTGTCGATCTTGTTGATGGCAACGACGATGGGCACGTGCGCGGCGCGCGCGTGCTCGATGGCCTCGATGGTCTGCGGCATGACGCCGTCGTCGGCGGCGACGACGAGCACGACCACGTCGGTTGCCTTCGCGCCGCGGGCGCGCATCATGGTGAACGCCTCGTGGCCGGGCGTGTCGAGGAAGACGACGCGGCGCAGTTGGTCGGGGGCATCGGCGCTCGCCACTTGGACGCTGTAAGCGCCGATGTGCTGCGTGATGCCGCCGGCCTCGCCCCCGGCGACGTTGGCGGCGCGGATGCCGTCGAGCAGAGAGGTCTTGCCGTGATCGACGTGGCCCATGACAGTGACGACGGGGGCGCGCGGCTCCTCCACGTCATCCACGTCACTCTCAATCAACTGCTCCAACTCCTCGTCGGCGACCATCTCCTCGAAGCCGAGGAACTGCACGTCGAAGCCGAAGCGGCGGCCCAACTCCTTCGCCATCTCGTTGTCGAGCGGCTGGTTGAGCGTGGCGAAGACGCCGCGCTGAAGCAGGAGTGCCTGGATGTCCTTCGGGCGGATGCCGGTCTTCTCGGCGAACTCCTTGACGGTCGCGCCCTCAACGAGCCTGACCTGCTTGAGGTCGGCCGAGGCAGGCCCGGCCGAAGGGTTCAGAGATTGCGCGATGCGGTCTTCGAGCCGCAGCGCCTTCGGCACGACGAAGTCGCGCTCGAAGCCGCGGCCACGGCTGCGGTCGCCGGGGCCGGGT
>CAXTSK010000228.1:7195-7926 GCA_964246655.1 uncultured Pyrinomonadaceae bacterium | reverse complement strand
GAAGGAGGCGGGGAAGAAGGCCGAGTCGGCCTCGAACGCCTTCGAGCAGACGATGGGCGCGGCTGACCGCTCGATCCCGCGCGAACTGCTCGACCGCGCGGAGGCCGTCGCCGTCTTCCCGGGCATGCTCAAGGCCGGCTTCGTCGTCGGCGGGCGCGGCGGCAGCGGCGTCATCAGCCGCCGCGTCACGGGCGGCTGGAGCGCGCCCGCCTTCTTCAAGCTGGCCGGCGCCAGTGTCGGCCCGCAGATCGGCGCGTCGAAGACCGCCCTCATCCTCCTCTTCATGAACCCGGACGCGCTGAAGGGGCTGCTCGAAGACAAGCTCGAAATCGGCGGCGAGGCGAGCGCGGCGGCCGGCCCCGTCGGGCGCACGGCCAGCGCCACCACCAACCTCACGCTCGACGCGGGCATCCTCTCTTACTCGCGCGGCAAGGGGCTCTTCGTCGGCCTTGAGTTGAAGGGCGCGGTCATCAACCCCGACAACAACCTCAACGAGGCGCTCTACGGCCTCAAGGCGCGGCAAATCCTCACGGGCACGAACAAGGTCAACCTGGCCGACGTGCCGCCCGGCCTCATCACCTTCCCCAACACCCTCGCGCGCTACTCGATCAAGTGAAGGGACTAACCACAGAGACACGGCTTGATGACTTATGACTTTAAGCCGTGTCTCTGTGGTGAACTTTACAACGATGGGAGGGCCGGGGGGGGCGGGGGGGGCGGGCGGGCGCCCC
>CAXTSK010000228.1:3430-7185 GCA_964246655.1 uncultured Pyrinomonadaceae bacterium | reverse complement strand
GGCCAAGCGGCACAGTCCGCCGTGCCCTTTCAGCAGACGTGCCGTACAGGGGCGGTGCGGCTGCCCGACGCATCGCGCCCCTACTCAATCCTGAAACTTAACGACCGACCGCCGGACTCCTTTTCTCACCCTCGTGCGAGCAGCCCGGCGGCGGTGCGCGCAAGACTGTAGACGCCGCGCGGCTTTCTCAAATAAGCGTCCACCCCCGCGCGCCGCGCGTCGCGTTCGACCTCGCTGTCTGTGAACATGATGATGGGCGTCCGCAGGGCACGCGGCAGGACGCGTGCGCGCCGCGCGACCTCCAACCCGTCGAGCCCCGGCAGAAGGAAGTCGAGAATGATAAGGTCGAAGCGCGCCCCGCCCTGTAGACGCCCGAGCGCCTCGTCCCCGCGCGCGCAGACCTCCACGCGCCACCCTTCGGCCTCCAGAGTCTCGCGCACGGCGTCCGCCACCAGCGGCGCATGCTCCGCGTAGAGAATCGAGTAACGGCGCGCGCCGAACCCCTGCGCGGCGTCGGCGGTCGGCTCCGTGCGAACGCCGCCCGAGCAGACTTTCGTCGTGGGAGGAGAGAGATTCATTCGAGGCTCGCCTCTGTAAAACCCTCACACAAGGGCTCTCAAAGTCGGTAGAACGTTCGTCCGCCGTGGCTTGGGCGGGAGGCGGCGGGGGCGGACGGACGCAGTCCCGGCCTCCGTTTAAGGGTCTCGGCCTTTCGCTTCAACCGTTCGGAAAATTGAGTTGACTCGTAAGTGCTGCGGGGGCTCTCGTACGGTGAGGCGGCACCGCACGCGTCTCGCTTCGGCTTCGGCCGACGTTCGTTCGTGCGCAACGTGGCAAGATTAGCTTCTGTCCCTGGTCAAATCAATAAAATTTTCCGGTGCGGCTGAGTTGCCCTGTTCCGATTTGTTAAGGTTACGAGATGCTGCAACTTTTAAGGCAGTCTGGGGCGGGTTCGAGAGGTGTTTGGAAGGCTCCGCCGCCGAGAAGAAAGAGAGGGGAGAGGCTCGGTATCAGGACTTGGAGGCCGTCTTCCTGAAGATGCTGCGCAGGCGCTTGCGCACGGGCGTACGCTTGCCGGCGAGGTTCTTGTGCCGCGTGTTGAGAATCGTGCCGAGCGTCTGGTGCGTGAGCCCCAGGAGGCGCGCGGCCTTCGTGACGCTCCCGCACGCCTTCTCAAGCGCCTGCTCGATGAGCCGCGCCTCGAAGTCTTGGACGACCTCGTACATGTTGAAGCCTTCCTGCCCGATCTCCGGCCCCGCGAGCCTGTGCATGACGACGCGCGCACAGGCCCTTAGACGCGCAAGCGTCTCCGCGTCCTGCGTGTCTTGCAGGAGCACGTCGGCGCGCCGGTAAATCTCATAGACTTCCAGGCCGTGCAAGCTACCCGCCCCGCTTTGCTCCTCGATGAGCTTGAGGAGGGCGAGCGCGGGCTGCTCCTCGGCTGGCGAGGAAAAGCCGTCCGGCTCTTTCAGACTTTCGTCGGCTAAAGTCATCTCGGGTTTTTCCTTAAGCGGGGATGCAGTTTTTTCGGCGGGAAGAAGAAAACCGTCACCCCTGAACGGGAGTGACGGTTTGGCTCTCTTAGACGCTTCATCCGTGCAACGGGGGAGAAGCTGAGCGGGCTGTCTCGGTCGGGCGCTACGCTCGAACGGACGCGGGATGGAGATTAACGCTGCGCGGCGCGGAATGCAACAGGATTATAAGTCGGGCTCGTAAGGACGTGGGGTTTGAGAGCGCGGCTTTCAATCTTATTCCTTGACGCCTCCGTCGCTGCGCCCATACAATCGCCGCAGCCCCGTAAGAGCGAGCAAGACCCCCCTTCCAAAGAGACCGGACGCTCACACGGCAAGGAGTCTGTTTACCGATGCAACCCCGGACGCAGCGCCAGAGGGAGATCCTCGAATACATCACGCGCTTCATCGAGCGCCACGGTTACGAGCCCTCCTACGCGCAGATCGCGCGCCACTTCGGCGTCTCCTCGAAGGCGACCGTCGCCAAGCACATCGAGGCGCTTGAGCGGCGCGGGCTCATCTCGCGCCACCGCAACGACGGCGCCTTCGGCCTGACCGTGCAGCCCGAGGCGGTTGACGTTGACGCGACCTGCGAAGTGCCTCTGCTCGGCCGCATTGCGGCGGGCGCGCCGCTCGACGTGGACGAAGACCGCGAGACCATCACGGTGCCGCGGTTTCTGTTGGGGCGCGTGCGGCCGGGTCGCGTCTACGCTCTGAGGGTGACGGGCGACTCGATGATCGACGAGCACATCTGCGACGGCGACATCGCTCTGATAGAGAACCGGACGGAGGCGCGCGACGGCGAGATCGTCGTCGCGTTGGTCGAGGGCGCGCGCGCGACGCTCAAACGTATCTACCGCTTCGGCACGGAGGTCGAGCTGCGGCCCGCCAACGCACAGCACGCGCCCATCCGCCTGCACGCCTCGAAGGTCGCCGTCCAGGGCATCTTCCGCGGCCTGCTTCGCCCGGCCGTCTGAGCGCGCGAAGAAGTCTCGAAAAAATTCGGATGAGTGAAGGAGGATGACAGTAATGCTGTCATCCTCCTTCGCGTTTTCTGCGGAGAACGTTCAGGCCGTTTGCAGTTCGCTCGTGCACTGCGGGCAGCGGGTGGCCTTGACGGGGATGGCGGAGACGCAGAAGGGGCAGTTCTTGGTCGTCGGCTCTTCCTTGTCGGCGGGCTCGTCGCTCCAGAGGCGGTTGACGCGCTTGACGATGAGGAAGATGACGAAGGCGACGATGAGGAAGCTGATGATGTCGTTGATGAACTGCCCATAGGCGACGACGGGGATGGCCTTCTCCTTCGCCTCGGCGAGCGAGACGGGGATGCCCTTCGACTTGTCGAGGACGTAGAACATGCCCGCGAAGTCGATGCGGCCGGTGACGAGGCCGATGAACGGCATCAGAATGCCTTCGACGAGCGAGGTCACGATCTTGGTGAAGGCGGCGCCGATGATGACGCCGACCGCGAGGTCGATGACGTTGCCGCGCGCGATGAAGTCGCGGAACTCCTGAACAAAGCCTTTACTCTTTGCCATGTGCGCATCACTCCGTGGCTGCTTGGGAAGCTGTTAGAGCGTTTGCGCCCCGCGTTGTATTTCAAAACGGGCGGCGCGTCAATAGGATTTCAGCGGAAGTGTTTGGCGATGGCGTCGAGCTGCCCCGTCACGCGCGCCCTCTTCGCGGCGGGGACGAGCGCGAGCTGCGCGCGGAGCGCGGCCAAACTCTGTCGGAAGTTCGCGAGGTCGTCGCGCGGCACTTCGTAGGGCGAGTTGCCCTCGCGAAAACTGTCCACGATGTGGCCGAGCAGCTCGGCGAGGGCGGCGAGGGCGGCGTCGGCGTGCGCGCCCCGCGGGTAGAGCTTGAGGTACTTGCCGTTGCTCTCCCTCTCCATGTAGAGGTAGCAGGGCAGGAAGCCCTCGCACTCGCCGGGCATCGGCGTCTGCGCGCCCTCCCACGCGGCGCGCTCGGCGACGGGCAGCCCCGCGTACCTGCGCTGCAAGTCCCAGAAGAGTTCCTGGCGCACGTACCACTGTCCGGCGGGCTCGCTGTAGACGACCTCCTTCTCGCGCTCGTCCGTCCATAACTTGTAGGGCTGCTCGCCGAGGTGTTGGAACGGCATGGCTGCGAGCGAGCGTGCGAGAGCGACGACGCGCGCCAGTTCCAACGACGCGAGCGTGTCGCGAGCCTTGACCTCGCGCGTGGCGCGGTCGAGGAAGCGCACAAGCTCGGAGAGGTCTGCGAAGG
>CAXTSK010000228.1:0-3420 GCA_964246655.1 uncultured Pyrinomonadaceae bacterium | reverse complement strand
GAGCATCAGCCGCTGCTGCGCCAGCGCGTCGATGCCGACCATCCCCGCCGCGCCCCATGCCCACGCGCGGATCGACGATTGGGATCTTGCGGTGGAATGGGTGCTTTCACGCTTCAGGGGCGAGCCGCTATCTTGACGGCGGCGCGGCCCGCGGGGGCGAAGGGCGCGACGAGCCCGCCGAAGACCCAGCCGCGCGCGCCGCCGGGCGCGGAGACGAGGTGCCAGAAGTTTTCGGCGGAGCCGACCTTCGACTTTTCGGCCGAGCGTTCAAGCTCGTCCACCACCGCGCCGAGCTGGACTCGGCCCGCCTCGGCCGCGGCCGTCTCGGGTCGCTCGCGCAGCCGCGCGCTTGAGGCGGTGACGATGAGTTTCTTACCCGGCGTCTGACTGAAAGAGGGCGCGGTCGTAGCGAGAAGGAAGAGAAGCGCGGCGGAGACAAAAGTAAGCCGCCGAAGTCCGTTCCCGGTGGCGAAATCGTTGTTAAGGTTTTTTGACGACAAGTTGTTTACCCTTAACCGAAGATTGAGGCGGAAATGAAATTGCCGTATAACTGGGTTACAGCTATACGGCAACTAAAATTTGTGGAGCCACCTTGGAGACTCGAACTCCAGACCTGTCGATTACGAATCGACTGCTCTACCAACTGAGCTAAGGTGGCCCGTTGGAAATGAAAATATACGGAGCGGCCGCGGGGGATGTCAAGCGCGGCGCCCGGCGAGAACCAGCGAGGAGGAGAGATGCCAAAGGATCGAGCTGAAGTGCAGGATCAGTACAAGATCGGCGGCGGTTCGTTGAACGAGTACGAGTTCGAGCAGAGCAAGGGCGAGTATGAGGAGCAGGCGCACCAGGTGCCGGACGACGCGCCCGTGGAGGGGTTGCGCGGGGCGTCGGAGCCGGGCCTGCCCGAGAACGTGGCCGAGCGCATCCGGCAGGTCGAGGAGCGCGCGCACGAGATAGTCGAGCGCCGCAGGGCCAGGCAGGGCGGCGGCGCGCAGAAGGGCGCGGGGAAGGCCGGGAAGAAGTCCGCACCGGCCGCTAAGAAAGCTGCGAAGGGCTCGGCGAAGACGGCCGCGAAGAAGGGAGCGGCGAAGGGCGGGGCCAAGCGAGCTGCGAAGAAGGGCGGCGCGAAGGGCGCGGCTAAGAAAGGCGGCGCGGCTAAGAAGGGCGGCGGTAACGGCGCGGCCAAGAAGGGTGGCGCCAAGGGCGCCGCGAAGGGTGGAGCGAAGAAGGCCGCGGTTAAGAAAGGTGCCGCTAAGAAGGGCGGCGCTAAGAAGGGGGCGGCTAAGAAGGGCGGCTCAAGGCGTTGAGGCTAGCCTCCTGGGTTAAGTTTTCGGAGGAGTGAATGAAGATGGAAGAGACGGACGAGAAGTCGGAGGGCGGCGCGTCGGGCGCGGCGGGTTCGAAGGGCGAGGAGGCGGCCGAACTGCGCGCCGAGGAGGAGTCGGCGAAGGCGATGGAGGCGGAGGTGCCGCACCCGCCCGGCTACGACAATCCCGAACAGGAGAAGCCCTCTTAATGAACTGAGAAGGGGCGGAATTTCAACTAAGAAGGTCTGCCGCCTCTGAAACAAACAGCGGCCGAAGGCCGTAAGAAGCCCGGAAGGACGGACGAGAGCGATGTCAGGCGTCAGTCCTCCCGGGCTTTTTTTATTCTCCTCAAACGTTTAATCCGAAGTCAACGGTCTCACGTCTCGCCGCGTCTTAGAAGCCATGATGACGACAAACCTCCCGGCGCGCACGCACGCGCCGTCCCACGGCTTGAACATGAGAGTGTTGCTGACGAGAACGTTCCTGCTCCTCCTGCTGCTGTCCTGCTTCGACGCCGCGGCGCGGGCGCAGTCGTCGAAGCTGCCTTCGCCGGATAAGATCGTCGGCGACTACGTCAAGGCCGTCGGCGGGAAGAAGCGCCTGACGGCGCTGCGCGACGCGACGTACGAGTGGGCCGTCCAAGGCGCAGACGGCACGGAGTCGCGCGTGCGCGTGCTGGTGAGGCCGCCCGCGTTCGTGCGGACGGAAGTCCTCGCGGGGGCGGGCCAGGTCGTTGCCGCCGTCAACCCGCGCATGGCTTGGCGGCTCGCGCCGAACTCCCCAATCCAGACGTTGACCGGGGCCGAGGCTTTCAACGCGAGGCTCCAGGCGACCCTCGGCGCGGGGCGGTTTCTCAACCTCAAGCAGATGAAGGTGCTGGCGCGCACTGTCGGGGCGGAGCAGGTCGGTGACGAGCGAGCCTACGTCGTCGAGTTCTCGACCAGGGAAGGCGGCCGCGACCGCATCTGGTTCGGGGCGTCGAGCAAGTTGATGCTGAAGACTTCTGACGGGGCGGACGGCTTCTACCTCTACGCGGACTACCGGCCCGAGGGCGGCCTGTTGGAGGCGCACCGCAACACGCACGAGACGGCCGGGAAGGCGGACGCCACCTACCTCCTCAAGAGCGTGCAGTACAACTCGGGGCTCGAAGAGTCCCTCTTCGAGCCGCCCGCCGACGCGACGCTCGACATCCCCGCGCTGCTGCGCGACCTCTCGAAGAATCAGGAGGAGACCGACAAGCGCATCAACGATTACACCTTCACGCACAAGGTCACGGAGCGCGAGCTGGACGACAAGGGGCAGTTGAAGAAGGAGAAGGTGACGGTCTACGAGGTTTACCCCTTCGTGGGCTACGGGTGGGTGGAGAAGCTCGTCAGCGAGAACGGCGTGCCCCTCTCGCCGGAGCGCGAGGCCAAGGAGCAGAAGCGCGTCGCCGAAGAGCTTGAGAAGGCCGAGCGCGAGGCGCCCAAGCGCACGGAGAAGCGCGAGCGGGAGCGCGCCGAGCGCCGCGCGAAGCGGCGCAAGCAGGCCGCCAAGTCCGGCGCGAAGGATGATGAAAGTGTTGAGGACGAAGACGACGTTGAGATTTCGACCTTCCTGCGCGCGTGCGAGTTCGTCAGCCCGCGCCGAGAGCGCTTCCGCGACCGCGACGTGATCGTCTTCGACTTCCGGCCGCGCGCGGGCTTCAAGCCGTCGAACCGCGGCGAGTCGCTCGTCTCGAAGCTGAGCGGCGTCATCTGGGTTGACCCGACGGAGCGGCAGGTGATGCGCCTCGAAGCGCGGCTGGTCGAGTCGTTCGGCATCGGCGGCGGCCTGCTCGCCTCGATCAAGCCGGGCTCGGCCTTCCTCTTCGAGCAGACGCGGCTCGAAGACGGCATCTGGCTGCCGCGCTACTCGCAGGTCAACGCCTCCGCCCGCGTCATGCTCTTCAAGGGCTTGAGCATCAACGAGACGAACGAGTTCTCCGACTTCAAGAAGTTCAGCGCCAAGACCGGCGAGCACAAGCTCGACGAGCCGAAGAAGAAGGAGGGCGAGACCCCGCCGCAGCCCTGAGTAAACACAGAGACACAGAGGCACAGCTTGAAGCACATAACTCCAACGCTGTGCCTTTGTG
>CAXTSK010000227.1:0-7952 GCA_964246655.1 uncultured Pyrinomonadaceae bacterium | reverse complement strand
CTCCGGTGCCCAAACTTAGCTGCTGAAGCCTTATCACGCAACAGGTTTATTTGCTTTCAAGACTTAGAATACACGCCCACCAGTCCGTTTGCCGACAGCATAGCACCGACCTACGAACGGAAGATAAGAGAGGTAGCCAGAAGGGATGGCTGGAAGATCGTTAGAATTCAATGGCTGTCGAAAAGCGTCGTCGAAACGGAAGCATGGGACAGGGCGGGTGCATCGGGGGGCTATGTTCATGCGATCTCACGCACTGTAGTGCGAAACGGGCAAGCCTATGACCTTCAATGTAGGTCGATGTTTATAGGGTGGGAAATTGACAGGGCCGTCTGTGGCCGCTTCTTCAACTCATTCCGTGTCGTCGGACCACCCCGGTAAGCCAGGCAGGATAGCATGAGCAATCGAGGGCGCGTCACACTCAGACAACGTGCTGTGCGTGCATGGCGAAAAGAACGCCCAAAACGTGTAGCACGATTGTTGAAGCGTGCGAATCTTATGCTTGAGTTACGTAAGAAATTGGAGGAAATGTTAGGAGACGACCTACCGATAAAAATTGTAGCCGATCTTCAAGACCGCCCGATTGCGAGATTGAGGAACTTCACTTCACCCTTGCTAACCATTGTAGGAAGAATCGAAAGAGCCTCATGCTACTTGACGCCTGTCCTCGTTGCGAGGCGGAAACAGGGTTAATTATCGACAGTCTTGCAGACCTCGGGCAATTATTTGAAGAGTTCGGAAGGGCGACATATTTAGGATGTACCGAGTGTATAGGTTTGACGGATGATGAATTGAAGCCTTAAGTTTTCACCAAAGTAGAAGGGTGGAGATAAAACGACTGTCTTTGCTTCGGATTTTATAACTTTATTGCGCGAGAAATCACTCTCTCTCTGACCCTCAAAGGCATTGCTGGTTATTTTACAACTTTAGGTTTACCTACTTTTCACCAAACCGGCTAAAACTCACTGTATTTGAGACCGTACAATTTACAACTTTATTAGCGAGGTACAAAATCTTCCGAGAAGGCGGCAGAACTGTGATATAGAGTCTGCCGCCTTCTCGCATTCGGCCGAAGGCACACCACCCCGAACCCTCAAAAACCGGAGAGGTGACACATGCATCACGGCAAAGTTTCTCCCGAGATCGCGAAAGGGCTCCTCGTCCTCAAGGAGCGCATCGAGGCGGCGAAGATTCCGCCTTCGAAGCTTGACGAGACCATCAACATCGCCATCTGGAACATCCGCGAGTTCGGCAAGAAGGCGCGCACCCTGCCCGCCCTCCACTACATCGCGGAGATCCTCAACCAGTTCGACCTCATCGCGCTGGTCGAGTTGCGCGACAACCTCGAAGACATGGCGAAGGTGATGAGGTTCCTCGGCTCCTCCTGGCAGCTCGTCTACTCCGACTGGATCGACGACAACGGCGGGAACAAGGAGCGCACGGCCTTTCTCTTCGACCGGCGCTCGGTCATCTTCAACGGGCTCGCGGCCGAGATCGACTCGCCGCGCGTCAAGCAGGGCACCGAGTTTCTGGCCGCGCAGTCCTTCTGGCGCGCCCCGTACATGTGCTCGTTCCGCTCGGGCAACTTCGACTTCCTCGCCATCGCCATGCACGCGCGCTGGGGCGACAGCACCGACGGGCGCCGGGCCGAGTTGCAGATGCTGGCCGACTGGATCGACACGCGCTTCAAGAACAAGTACGTCGAGGACAACGACCTGCTCGTGCTCGGCGACTTCAACATCCCGAAGCTCGACGACTCGCTCTTCAAAGCCGTGACGAGCAGCGGCCTCAAAATCCCGGCGCACCTCAAGCAGCTCAAGGCGGGCGACGCCGTCATCGGCGGCGCGAACCTCGGCAAGGACGCGCGCTACGACCAGATCCTCCACCGCCCCACGGTGCCCGAAAACTTCTGCAACAACGGCGGCGTCCTCGACTTCTTCATCGACGACGCACACATCGAAGAGCTGTTTCCGGGGAAGAACTACACGCGCGACAAGTTCAGCTTTCAGATGTCGGATCACATGCCGGTCTGGATTCAGATCAACGTGAACATCGAGACCTTCCGGCTCACGCAGCTCATGCAGTGCGCGAAGAAGGGCGACTGAAGCGCGGCGCTCAGTCGAGGACGCGCGCGACGACGCACTTGAGGTAGAGGGTCTCGGGGACGCCGAGGAGGACGGGGTGGTCTTGCGACTGCGTGCGTCGCTCGACGAGTTGTACGCGGCGGCGCGCGTCGCGGGCGGCCTCCGAAAGGACTTCGAGGAAGAGCGGCTCGGTCATGTGGTAGGAGCAGGTGCAGGTGACGAGGTGGCCGCCCGCCGAGAGCATCTTGAGCGCGCGCAGGTTGATCTCCTTGTAGCCGCGCGCGGCCGCCGCGACGCTCGCGCGGTTCTTGGCGAAGGCCGGCGGGTCGAGGACGATGGTGTCGAAGCGCTCGCCCGCCGACTCCAACGCGTGCAAAGCGTCGAAGACGTTCGCCTCGCGGAACTCGACGTTCCCGGCGCCGTTCAACTCGGCGTTGCGGCGCGAGGCCGCGACCGCCTCCGCAGAGATGTCGAGCCCCGTCACGCTCTCACAATTCGGCGCCATGCTCAGCGCGAAGCCGCCGTTGAAGGTGAAGCAGTCGAGCGCGCGGCCGCGCGCGTAACGGCGTGCGGCGAGGTGGTTCTCGCGCTGGTCTAAGAAAGCCCCGGTCTTCTGCCCGCCGAGCGGCGCGACGCGGAAGCGTACGCCGTGCTGCTCGACTTCGAGCTCGCCCGGCTCCTCGCCGTAGAGCACGCCCGTCCGAAGGGGAAGACCTTCCAGCCCGCGCACGCGCACGTCGTTGCGCTCGACGACGGAGCGCGGCGCGAACTCCTCGACTAACAGTTCGACGAACAACTCTTTCAACGCGTCCGTCCCCTGCGCGAGCGTCTGCACGACGAGCACGTCCCCATACCTGTCAACGATGAGCGAGGGCAGCAGGTCGCCTTCGGAGTAGACGAGGCGGAAGGCGCCGGCCTCCTGGCCTATACTCGCGCGCCGCGCCGCCGCCCCCCGCCCGCGCGCGCGCCCCCCCACCCGGCCCCTAGACGCGCAGCCAGTCCGCAGCTGGTCGCCTGCGGAGTAGCCGCGGCGGACGGCGCCGGCCTCCTGGCCTATACTCGCGCGCCGCGCCGCGGCCGCGCGCAGGCGCGCGCGCCACCACTCGCGGTCGATTGTCTCGTCGCGCGTCGTCAGCAGGCGCAGTGTGATCTCCGAGCGGTCACTGTAGAGCGCCTGCCCGACCGCCCGGCCGCGCTCGTCGCGCACGCGGACGACCGAGCCGCCTTCGACCTCTCCGGCGTCGCGCACGTCGCTGCGGTAAATCCAGAGGTGCCCGCCGCGCGCGCGATCCGCCCCCCGCCTCGTGATGGTGACCTGCGCCTGATTCATAGTCTTGACCTTATTAAAGATTCATTGAAGCACGGGAGCGTACAAGGGTTCAACGAGGGCGGGCCTTCGCGCTTGAAATCGTCGGGAACGAGTTGTAGCCTTGAGCTATCGGTTCAACCGAAAACCAGATTCAAGTCACGGAGGAGAAACTCTGATGCCAGAAGTCGGAGACATGGCCCCGGACTTCGAGCTGTCGAGCCATCTTACGCCCGGTAAGAAGGTGAAGCTCTCGGACTTCCGCGGTAAGAACAACGTCGTCATCGCATTCTACCCGCTGGCGTGGACGCCGGTCTGAACGGCGCAGATGCCTGCCTACGAAGCCGATTTAGATCGCTTCGGGCAGTACGATGCCCAGGTCCTGGGCATAAGCGTCGATAGCGTCCCGTGCAATACCGCCTGGGCCAAGTCCCTCGGCGGACTCACCTACGACCTGCTGAGTGACTTCGAGCCGAAGGGCGAAGTCGCCCGCCTCTACGACGCGTACCGCACGGGGGACGGCATCTCCGAGCGCGCGCTCTTCATCGTGGACAAGGACGGCAAGCTCGTCTACAAGGACATCCACGACATCGGCGACCAGCCCGACAACGAAGACCTTTTCGAGGTGCTCCGCAAACTCTAGGCGCGGGCGCGTGTGCTTAAACCATAGACCGGCGGGCCGCGGCCTTCTTCCCGAGGGTTGCGGCCCGTGAAGCTTTAGCGACACAATGGGGCTAACCTCCGGAGCACAGAAAGAACAGCAAGGGGTACTGAAGTCATGACGCTTTCGAGAAAGTGTGTGCCGTTCACGCCGTTCGACGGCGAGTTGTCGAAGGCGACGGTCGCCATCGTCACCGCGGGCGGCGTCCACCTGAAAGACCAGGAGCCTTTCAACACGGCCGACGAGCTGGGCGACCTCACCTTCCGCATCATCCCCGACGACGCCGACACGTCCCAGTTGATGGTCTCGCACCACCACTACGACCACGAGGACGCCGACCGGGACATCAACGTCGTCTTCCCGCTCGACGTGCTGCGCGATTTGAAAGCGGAAGGGTTCATCAAGGAGGTCGCCAGAAAGCACGTCGGCTACATGGGCTACACGATGCAGCTCAAGGCGATGTACGAGGGGACGGCGCCGCAGATCGCCAACGAGATCGACCGCGGCTCGCGCGCCGACGTGGTGGTGCTGACGGGCGGCTGCCCGAACGTGTGTCACCGCACGGTCGTCGCCGTCCAGCGCGAGATAGAGATGCGCGGCATCCCGACCGTGCTCATCACCGTCAGCCCCGAGGTCTCGGCGCAGATGCGCCCGCCGCGCGCGCTCTACCCGAAGGGTTTTAAGATCGGCAACAGCCTCGGCCGCTCCGGCCTGCGCGAGCTGCAACGCTCCGTGCTCCGCGACGCCCTGACGCTGCTCACACAGGACACGCGCCCTGGCCAGTTCATCACGCGCGAATACCCCGACTACGGCGAGCAGTACGAGCCGACGAGGGTGAAAGCCAGCAAGGCGTGAATAGTAAATAGTAAATGGTGAATAGAAAGAACTGCCTCTACTCTTCACCATTTACCATTTACTATTCACCATTTACTTACCTATGAAGACCATCGGCATCGTGACCGGCGGAGGCGACGCGCCGGGGCTGAACGCGGTGATTCGCGCGGCGGTGAAGACGGCCGTCGGCGAGTTCGGGCTGCGCGTCGTCGGCATCGAGGACAGCTTCGAAGGGCTCCTCGGCGAGACGCACACGCGCGAGCTGAAGGCGTCGGACGTGCGGGGCCTTCTGCCGCGCGGCGGGACTATCCTTGGGACGCGCAACCGCGGCAGCTTCGTCGTGCGGCAGAAGGACGGCACGTGCCTCATGCCGGACGAGGTCTACAGGGAGGCCCTCGACAACCTCGCGCGGCTCGGCATCGACGCGGTCGTCGCCATCGGCGGCGAGGGCACGCTCGCCATCGCGTACGAGTTCCAACGCCGCGGCTTCCCCGTCGTCGCCGTCCCGAAGACCATCGACAACGACCTCGCCGCGACCGAGCTGACCTTCGGCTTCATGACCGCGCTCGACATCGCGACCGAGGCGCTCGACCGCCTGCACACCACGGCCGAGTCGCACGACCGCGTGATGGTGCTCGAAGTGATGGGCCGTCACGCCGGCTGGATCGCGCTCCACTCGGGAGTGTCGGGCGGGGCGGACGTGATCCTCATCCCGGAGATTCCCTTCTCGCTGGAGCAGGTGGCGAAGAAGATTCGCGGGCGCGACGCCTCGGACGCGCAATTCAGCATCATCGTCGCGGCCGAGGGCGCGAAGGAGATCGAGGGCGACGTGATGTACTTGGATAAGGGCGACCGCCGGGGCGCGGCGCGCCTCGGGGGCCTCGGGCATCACGTGGCCGAGGAGCTTGCGGAGCGGACGGGCAAGGAGGTGCGCTGCGTCGTCCTCGGCCACCTGCAACGCGGCGGGAGCCCGAACGCCTTCGACCGGATGCTCGCCACCAACTTCGGCGCGTCGGCCGTCCGGGCGCTCGCGCGCGGCAAGAGCGGCGTGATGGTCGCGCTGCACGCGGCCAACATCCGCACGGTCCCGCTCGAAGAGGCCGTCGCCACGCTCAAGACCGTCCCGCCCGAGAGCCAACTCGTCCGCACCGCGCGCGACGTGGGCATCTCCTTCGGCGCGCCCGACGAGGACAGTTATCACCAAACAGCGGGACATCAGTTATAATCCCGTGCGGACACAGACTGGAGGAAAACCTAAGTGACGGAGGCCGTAAAGCAGAGGTTGCAGCAGGAGCTTGACGAGTTAGACCAGGAGCTGCGGGTCGAGCTGCCGAAGCAGATCAAGACGGCGAAGGAGTGGGGCGACCTGCGCGAGAACGCCGAGTACCACGCGGCGCTCGCGCGCCAGCAGTTCGTGCAGGCGCGCATCCAGCAGTTGCGCCAGCGCCTCAGCGAGGTCTCCTCCATCGACATCTCGAAGGTGCCGCACGACAAGGCGGCCTACGGCTCGACGCTCGTCCTCTACGACGCCGAGCGCGAGGAGGAGGTCACCTACCGCCTGGTCACACCCGAGGAGAGCGACCCCAACGCCGGCCTCATCTCCACCACCTCGCCCGTCGGCCGCAGCCTCATGGGCCGCGAGGAGGGCGACGAAGTCACCGTCCGCACCCCCGCCGGCGCCCGCAACTTCGAGATCAAAAAACTCACGACGCTGCACGACGAGGCAGCGGCAGGAGGAGAGTAGGCAGTAGGCGGATGGCAGTAGGCAGTTGAAGACAGGGAGCCTTTCCTGTCACATCTGTCCTAAAAAAAGGGGGCGGTGAGCAACGAAGCTCACCGCCCCCGATTCTTTGTGCGCCTCCTTGCAATCCGAACTGCCTACTGCCGTCTGCCTACTGACTACTTCTTAAGCCTACCTTGACAAGCGTTCCGGCGCGTTCCTATGATGAATCGTCATTCATTCGGGGCGCGCGCGGTCGCGCCTCCCCTTAAAGATTGAAGAGCGGTAAGAGGGGTCTGTAAGAATTTGTTCGGGGCGAGCATCGGACGCGGCGCGAGCCGGATTATCGGGGCGATGGTGCGGGGGCTCGCGCGGCGCCGCATCAACCCGAACGTGCTGACGGTCATCGGCGTCTCGATCAACGTCGTCTCGGGCATCCTCTTCGGGCTCGGCCACTTCTTCTGGGCCGGCGTCATCCTCATCGTCGCCAACCTCTTCGACATGCTCGACGGGCAGGTAGCGCGGCGGACGGGGCAGGTCACGCGCTTCGGCGGCTTCCTCGACTCGACGCTCGACCGCGTCTCGGACATGGCCGCCTTCGTCGGCCTGATGACCTTCTACGCGCGCGATACGGAGCTGCACTCGACCCTCAACGTGCTGCTCGCAGGGCTCGCGCTGGTCGGCTCCGTGCTCGTCAGTTACGCCTCGGCACGCGCCGAGAGCCTCATCCCAAAGTGCGACGTGGGCTTCCTGCGACGGCCCGAGCGCGTGGTGCTGCTCATCATCGGCGCGCTCTCGACGCACCCGGGCTCCGAGAGTCTCTTCGCGAACCGCATGCCGGCCGTGCTCTGGATCCTGTGCGTCGGCTCGTTCTGGACTTTCGCCTACAGGGTCTACCACACCTGGAAGGAGTTGAACCGCGTGGCCGAACCGGCCGCCACGACACAGCAATTCGAAGCCGCCGCCGAAGCGGACGCGACCGGCACACCCGCGAAGGCCGCGGGCGCATCCAACACCGACGCGGGCCGGCCCAAGCGTGCGCGGCGCCCTGACCCGCGACCCGCGCTGACCAAGGGGGAATGAGTTGGAACGATGAGTGATGAGTGATGAATGATGAATAAGGAGCAAGTTGCCTTTCATTCATCGTTCATCACTCATCATTCATCACTTTCTTCTGAGGTGAGAACGCCTTGAACATGTGTCCATGCTGCGGCGAGGGTTTTGAGGGCGAGCTTGAAGGGGCTTGCGCGACGTGCGGCGCGCGGCGCGTGGGGCCGCCGCTGGCGTTGCCGGAGCGCGTGCTGCCGTCTTACGGGCACGCGCTCGCGGTCTGCGCGGCGGGCCTCGTCC
>CAXTSK010000226.1:0-7956 GCA_964246655.1 uncultured Pyrinomonadaceae bacterium | reverse complement strand
GTGGCGGTGGCCGGCTAAGGCGATGCGTATGGGGCGGCGGAAGATGTTGCGGATGGAGGTGCGGAGCACCGAAGGGCCCGTGGCCCACGAGCCGCCTTTGAGGATGCGGTGGTCGCCGTCGAACCACTCCTGCGAGTATTCGGGGTAGGGGAAGGGCTCGAAGCCGGGGAAACCTTCGAAGGGCGTGGAAGTCCACTCCCAGACGTTGCCGGTCATGTCGAGACAGCCGTAGCCGGAAGCGCCGCGCGGGTATGTGCCGACCGCAGTCGTGCCCCAGAGGCGGCGACCGAAGTTGGCGAGCGTGTCGTCGGGCGCTCCGTCGCCCCAGGCGTAGCAGCGCTTCGAGCCGCCCGATTCGTCCCACGAAGCGGCCTTCTCCCACTCGGCCTCGGTCGGCAGGCGCCGGCCCGCGAACTTCGCGTAAGCCTCCGCCTCGAACCAGCTGACTCCCGTCACGGGGTGGTCAACCCTTAACTCCCCCTCCTCGAACATGCGGCGCTCGACCCAGCCCGCACCTTCGCGCCGCCAGTAGAGCGGGCACCGCCAGCCCTCCTTCTCGCGCCACGCCCAGCCCTCTTCAGTCCAGAACTCGCGCCGCTCGTAGCCGCCCTCTTCAAGGAAGCGCGCGTACTCGCCGTTCGTCACGGGCGCGCGCGCGATGCGGAACGCGGGGACTGTGACCTCGTGCGCCGGGCGCTCGTTGTCGTACGCGAAGGAATCCCACGGCGCGCCCGACAGAAAAGCGCCCGCGGGTATCGAAACCATTTCGCCCGCGGCGTGCGTAGCTCCTTCGGACGCGGCGGGCGTCGGAACGTCGGGGCGCGTCTTCTTCGAAGGGTCGAGCAGTTGGAAGAGGTAGCAGAGCGTCTCCTGGTGCTGGCGCTCGTGTTCGAGGACGAGTTGGAAGAGGTAGCCGCCGGCCTTCAAAGGGTCTGCGTCGTTAAAGTCGAAACGGTCGAGCGCCCCGAGCACGCCCTCGCGGACGCGGCGCAGGTAGCCCTCCATCTCGCGGCGCGCAGGCAAGTCCTTCGACTCCTCGCGCGGCGTGCGGATGGGGTCGAAGATGCGCTCGTAACGTTCGTCGGGCGGGGCCTGCCCCGCGAGCTTTTGCAGGAGCCAGTACGCCTCGAAGACGCCCATGTGCGCGAGGTGCCAGATGATCGGGCGGTATCCGAGGCCGGGGCTGCGGTGCAGCTCGCGCTCCTCGGCGAGGTCGAAGAGGCGCAGCGTCTCGGCGCGCGCCTCGGTCAGTTCCAGAGCGATCCGTTCGGCCTGTTCGTGCATAAGATAGTAGGCCGTAGGCAGTAGGCAGATGGCAGTGCGTTGCGCTTTAAGAACGTTGAGAGATTGAATCGAAGGTTTCGACGGCAGGGCTTTCAACTGCCTACTGCCATCTGCCTACTGCCTACGGCTCCAGATGGTTTATCATACAGCAGCTTTCTTAAGCAGACGAGGGGAGCCCGACTGATGTCTCACCCCGCGAGCAAGGAGGAGTCCGAGCGGCTCCGCATACACAGGCTCACGGCCGCGGTCGCCGACGACTTCGCCGCGGACGTGCGGCAGGGGATGACCGCCGCACGGAAGTTCCTCCTGCCGAAATACTTCTATGACGACCTCGGCTCACGCCTCTTCGACGCCATCTGCCTCCTGCCCGAGTACTACCTGACGCGCGCCGAGGCCGACATCTTCGCGCGCCACGCGGGGGAGATTGTTGAAAGGGCTCGGGACGGGGCGCGCCGCCTCACGCTCTTCGAGCTTGGCTCGGGAAGCGCTGCGAAGACGCGCCGCATCATCGACGCGCTGCTCGCCACGCAGACGCAACTGCGTTACGTCCCCGTGGACATCTCGACGGCCGCGCTCGAAGAGAGTGCAAGTGCTTTGCTCGGCGACTACGAGGGCTTGAGCGTGACGGCCTACGCCGCCGACTACGACACGGCGCTCCCGCGCCTGAGAGAGAACTTTGAAGAAGACTCGCGCGCGCTCGTCCTCTTCCTCGGCTCCAACGTCGGCAACTTCGACCGCGCGGAGGCGCGCGACTTCCTGCGGCGCGTACGCGCGTCGTTGCGCGCGGGCGACCGCCTGCTGCTCGGCGCGGACTTGAAGAAGGACACGGCCACGCTCGAAGCCGCCTACGACGACCCGCTCGGCGTCACGGCCGCCTTCAACCTCAACCTCCTCGCGCGCATCAACCGCGAGCTGGGCGCGGACTTCTCCGTCCGCGACTTCCGCCACGTCGCGCTCTACGACGAACGCGAAGGCCGCGTCGAGATGCATCTCGAAAGCACGCGCGCACAGACCGTCCGCATCGAAGCGCTCGGCCTCCGCGTAGACTTCGGCGCGGGCGAGCGCCTCCACACGGAGAACTCCTACAAATATTCACTCGACGAACTCTCCACGCTCGCCGCCGACACCGGCTTCGCGCGCGAGCACACCTGGCTCGACCCGGCCGAGCGCTTCAGCAGCAACCTCTTCGTGGCAGAAGAACGTAAACCGTGAACCGTAAATCGTGACAAGTTAAAAACTGTATTCCTCTTGTCACGGTTTACGATTCACGGTTCACGGCTTTGCAAAATGCCTCAGCATCCGAGAACGAGCGGCGAGGGCTTCCCCGTGTTGACCGACGCGGTCACGGGCGAGTCGGTGCCGCTCTTCGTCGAGAACCTTTTGCGGGGCGAGAAGCCGCGCGCCGACTGGATGTGCGGGGCGGAGCTTGAGCTGTTCGGCTACGACCGCGCGCGCGACTTCGCGCGCATCGACGCGGCGCAGGTACAGAGCGTGCTCGCGGGCTTCGCGCCCTCCTCGCGCGACCTCGTGCACGAGGGCGGGACGATCATCGAAGCGAACGACGGGCAGATGAACCGCCTGACGGTCGAGCCCGGCGGGCAGGTCGAGTTCTCGGGCGCGCCGCAGCGTCGTCTCTCGGACGTGGAGCGCGAGTTGCGCCGTTACCTCGCGCGCCTGCGCGAAGTCGCCGAGGCCAACCGCCTCGCCTTCCTCGCCGTCGGCTTCGACCCTTTGCGCTCCATCGAAGAGCAGCGCTGGTTCCCCAAGCTACGCTACGAGGTGATGCGCCCTTACCTCGCCTCGCGCGGACGGCGCGCGTGGGACATGATGTGCCGCACCTGCACCGTGCAATCGAACCTCGACTACGGCCCGCCCGCAGACCTCTGCAAAAAGTTCCTCGTCGGCAACCGCCTCGCGCCAATAGTGACGGCTGTCTTCGCCAACTCGCCCTTCGAGCACGGGCGCCCCTCCGGCTACAAGTCCACGCGCGCCGCCGCGTGGCTCGACACAGACCCCGACCGCTCCGGCGTGGCGCCGCCCGCGCTGCGCGACGACTTCAAGCCCGAAGATTATGTCCTTTACGCGCTCGACGTGCCGATGATCTTCGCGCAGCGCGGCGGGCGCTACATCGGCGCGGTCGCCGGTCTCCCCTTCCGCGAGTTCCTTGAGAGCGGGCGCGCGGGGCTCGCGCCCGTCTTCGGCGACTGGGCCGACCACCTGACGACCATCTTCACCGACGCGCGCCTCAAGCAGCACGTTGAGCTGCGCAGCGCCGACGCCTGCGACCTCGAATACTCGATGGCGCTGCAAGCGCTCTGGAAGGGCCTGCTCTACGACGGCGACGCGCTCGACGAGGCGCTCCGCCTCGCGCCCAACTTGAAGGCCGCCGACGCCGTCGCCTTGCGCGAGCGCGTCGCGCGTGACGGCCTCGCCGCGAAGTGCGAAGGCGTTGACGTGCTCCGCCTCGCGCGCGAGGTCGTGCGCCTCGCCGCGGAAGGCTTGCAGCGTGTCGCGCCCGACGAGGTCACTTACCTCGACGTACTCGTCGAGCGCGTCGTCAATGAGGGCATCTGTCCCGCTGACATCCTCCTGCGCAACTTCGAAGGCTCCTGGCACGGCTCGATGCAACGAGTCTTCGAGCACCTGCGCGTCGCCTGACAAGAATCTCAAATTTGGAATCTCAAAGTTCAACTCAACCGACAAACGCCGACGACGCCGTCGTCAGCTTCCGCCGCGTCACCTACGCGCCGCCGGGCGTGAGCGCGCCCATCATCGACGCGCTCGACCTCGAAGTCCGGCGCGGCGAGACGCTCGTGCTGCTCGGCGAGTCGGGCTGCGGGAAGACGACGACGCTCCGGCTCGTCAACCGCCTGTTGGAGCCGACCGTGGGCGAAGTCCTGGTCGAAGGCAAAGACACGCGCGCGTGGGACGCGATTGAGTTAAGGAGGCGCACGGGCTACGTCATACAGGACGCGGGGCTCTTCCCGCATTTCGCCGTCGGACGAAACGTCGGGCTCGTCCCCACGCTCGAAGGCTGGGACGAGGAACGTGTGAACAGGCGCGTCGATGAACTGTTGAGATTGGTCGGGCTCGACCCTGAAAAATTCTCCGAGCGCTTTCCCGCGGAGCTTTCGGGCGGACAGCGCCAGCGCGTCGGCGTGGCGCGCGCGCTCGCCGCGGACCCGCCGCTGCTGCTGATGGACGAGCCCTTCGGCGCGCTCGACCCTCTGACCCGCGCGGCGCTCCAGAGAGAGTTCGCCGCCCTTCAGAAGAGACTGAACAAGACCGTCATCTTCGTCACGCACGACGTGCGCGAGGCGCTGCTGCTGGGAACGCGCGTCGCGCTGATGAGCGCCGGCCGCGTCGTGCTCCTCGACACGCCCGAAGCCTTCCTCCGCTCCGAAGAGCCGCACGCGCGCGCCTACCGCGAGACGCTGGCGCTGCCCACGGAATTATGAACGCGTTCGAGTTCATGCTGCGCAACTGGCGCGAGGTGCTCGCACTGACCGGCGAGCACCTGCTGCTCGTCGCCGTCTCGACCTTGATTGCCGTCGCGGTCGGCATCCCAGTCGGGCTTATGCTCACGCGCAAGGCCCGTTTGAAGCGGCCCGTGCTCGCCGTCGCCAACGTCTTGCAGACCGTGCCGAGCCTCGCGCTCTTCGGCTTCATCATCCCGCTCAAGTACGTCGGCGGCATCGGCTGGCGCGCGGCCGTCGTCGCGCTCGTCCTCTACGCGCTGCTGCCGGTGATCCGCAACACGGTGACGGGCGTCGAGGGCGTCGAGCGGAGCGTGCGCGAAGCGGCCCTGGCGATGGGGATGACCGACCGGCAGATTCTTCGACAGGTCGAGTTGCCCCTGGCCGCGCCCGTCATCCTCGCGGGCGTGCGCGTGGCGACCGTCATCTCGGTCGGCGTCGCGACCATCGCGGCGGCCATCGGCGCGGGCGGCTTAGGCACTCTCATCTTCCGCGGGCTCCGTCAGTACGACAACGGCCTCATCCTCGCGGGCGCCGTCCCCGCCGCGCTGCTCGCGCTCGCGGCCGACGCAGGCATTGGTCTGATTGAGTCGCGGCTCGCCGCACGCCGCCGCCGATCTGTGAAGAGGAACGTCGTCGCGCGTCGTGTCGCGTTGGCCGGTATCGCCCTTGTGATCTTGACGGGCGTCGTGTTCGCTCTGTGGAACCGTTCCGCGAAGGCGGACGTGAGCGTCGGGTCGAAGGACTTTACAGAGTCGGTCATCCTCGCCGAAATCTACGCCCAGGGGTTGGAGGCGCGCGGGCTGAAGGTTGAAAGAAGGTATGAGTTGGGCGGCAACCTCGCGCACGACGCGCTCGTCGCGGGCGAGGTTGACGTGTACCCCGAGTACACGGGCACGTCTCTGATGTCCATCCTTAAGCGCCCGCCTTCGACTGACGCGCGCGCCGTCTACGAGACGGTCAAGTCGGAGTACGCCGCGCGCTTCGACGTGGAGGTCGGCCCGCCGCTCGGCTTCGAGGACACCTTCGCCGTCCTCGTCCGCAGCGACGACGCGCGCCGGATGAATCTCAAAAACATCTCTGACCTAACGTCGCACGCGTCCGGCATGCGCGCGGGCTTCGGGCAGGACTTCATGTCGCGCCCCGACGGCTACGAGGGTTTCGCGCGCGCGTACGGCCTTCAGTTCAACGGCCGGCCGCGCGAGATGGACTTGTCGCTCTCGTACCGCGCGCTCGCCGAGGGGCAGGTGGATGTTATCGCCGGCAACTCGACCGACGGCATGATCGCCACGCTCGGGCTCACGCAGCTCGAAGACGACCGACACTACTTCCCGCCCTACGAAGCCGTCCTCCTCCTGCGTCGCGACATGCTCGAACGACTGCCGCATGCGCGCGAAGTCTTGCAGAGGCTCGCAGGCAGCATCTCGACCGAAGAGATGCGGCGGCTCAACTACGAGGTTGACGGCAACAAGCGCCCCGCCGCCGACGTGGTGCGCGAGTGGCGCCGAGCGAAAGGCCAGTAGTCAGTAATTAGCAGGGAAGAGATAAAGGCAGCGCGACTCTCATCGTTTGATGATGAGAGTCGCGCTGCCTGTTTTTCTACTACTACTGTCTACTCTCTTACGACTTCTTCACGAGGGTGACGCGGACGGGCTGGTCGAGCGAGGCGGCGTCCACCTCAATCTTCTGCGTCTCGAAGCCCTTGGCCGAGAGCTTGAGCGTGAGCTTGCCCATGTGGAGCGGCGGGAGCACGGCGACGCCGCGCGCGTCCGTCCAGTTCCAGGACTCGCAGAGGCAGCCACCCCCGCGCTTCGACTGGAGGTCGGCGCGGACGCCCTGCACGGGGTTGCCGTCCGCGTCCACGACGCGGAGGTCGAGGCGGCCGACGCCGTCGGCCTGCTTGGGCGCGCGGCCCATGTTGGGGATTTCGTTGTTGTTCTGGGCCAACGCCGCGCCGAAGGCCGAGGCCACGAGGAGAGAGGCGATGATAAGTCTACGCATGTCGGTAAATCTCCTTAAAATTTCGTTCCGGGTCAACAGTCTTAAGTTCGGGGTTTCAGTCGGCCGGACCGCGTGACCTGTGGGGGGAAATGATCGCCGCGACGTGCCAGTCTAAGATGTGTGGGACTCGGCGCCAGTTGCTTCCCGCGGGCGACCGCAGGGCTTCAGAATGACGCCCGCAAGTCGTACACGTCGAGCGCTTTTCGCGTGCCCTGAAAATGGCGAGGCCGGGGGGCGCGCCGTGCAAACCGCGCCTCCGGCCTCTCGAATTTTCGTCTCTTTCCGGCATCACTTCGGCGACCGCGGCGTCCGTGCGCGCGGGCGTTCCCGCGCGTTTAGGTCAACGGCTTTGCGCTCCGGAGCTTTCGCGCCGGATGGCCTTTGTCGGTGTCGCTTTTCAACCGGCGGCGCGACGGCGCGCAGCCGCTTCAAACGAAGTATAGAGGTTCCGGCGCACGCTTGTGAAGCAAAAGTTTTGTGGATTGCGAGACGGCGACTTCCAGAAAAACTCAGCACCGTGGGCCGGTTTATTTTGCCCGACGCCGCGCGTTGAATTATGCTCGCGGCAGACAGTTCAAAGCGGACAGGAGAATAGGAATGACTCTTATCGATCTGCTCTTACTACTGCTCATCGCGGGCGTGTGCGGGGCGATAGGGCAGGCTATCGGCGGGTTTTCGCGCGGCGGGTGTCTGGTGTCGATAGCGCTCGGCTTTATCGGCGCGCTCATCGGGATGTGGGTCGCGCGCAAGCTGGGACTGCCGGAGCCGCTGCCGGTTCAGGTGGGCGGACAGACGTTCCCGGTCGTCTGGTCGATCATCGGCTCCGCGCTCTTCGTCGCGATCATCGGGCTCATCTCGCGCTCGCGCGCCTGAGCCGCGAAGTGTGACCGCGAGGTAACATTTTTCTCTCAACCTCCCCCGGCGCCGCGCGGGGCTAGACCGCGCGCGCGGCGTTCGGCTACACTCGCCCGCGGACCCAAAGTCTCCCCTGACAACCAGAACATCTCGCGGCGCGCGAAGACCGCCGGGGCGGGCGCGCGTCTCAAAGATATGTGCCCGCGGAGTTTTCTAAAGATGGTCGCCACGGCTCCGACGAAATCCGTACCGACGTTCGCGGGCGCGCGCGCCGCGCTCGCGCCCGACCTCGCGCACTTCCGGCGGCGCTACCCCGAGACGGTGGCGAGCCTCGGCGCGC
>CAXTSK010000225.1:4675-7965 GCA_964246655.1 uncultured Pyrinomonadaceae bacterium | reverse complement strand
GCCGAGCGCGTGCGCGCGGCCAGGCGACGATAGAAGTCGCGCCCCTGCTCCTTCTCGTAGCCGGACAGCCCCGGGTTGACCGAGACGAGGAAGGCGCCCTCGGTCGCGAAGCCCGGGTCGATGGACTTCGCGTGGCGGAAGCTCTGCACGAAGAGCGCGGCGCAGACGAGCACGACCAAAGAGAGCGCGACCTGCGCGACGACGAGCCCGTTGCGCAGGGAGAAGCGGCGCGCGCGGCCCGAGCGCTGCGACTCGCCTTTGAGCACGGGCACGAGGTCGGGCTTCGTGGACTGGAGCGCGGGCGCGAGCCCGAAGACGATTCCCGTCACGAGCGAGACGGCCGTCGTGAACAGGAGCGCGCGCCGGTCGGGCGACACGTCAACCGTGATGGGGTACTGAATCTTCGGGAAGAAGGTCGTCAGCGCGTCCGTCATCCAGAACGAGAAGACCAGCCCCACGGCGCCGCCCGCGAGCGCGAGCATGACGCTCTCGGTCAAAAGCTGCCGCACCAAACGCCAGCGGCCCGCGCCAAGCGCGAGGCGGATGCCCATCTCGCGCCCCCGCACGACGGCGCGCGCCAGCATCATGTTCGCGACGTTCGCGCACGCGACCAAAAGCACGAGACCCGCCATCGCGAGCGCGAGCCCGCTGCTTAAGCTGACGACGCCCGCCATGTCGCTCCAGCGCCCGACGCGCTCGTCGATGACGAGCGCGCGCACGTCCTTGTTGCGCGCCTCCGGGTACTCCGCTTCGAGGCGCGCGGCCACCGAGGTCAGCGCGGCCGCCGCCTGCGCCTCGGTCACGCCCGGCTTCAGGCGGCCGAAGACTTCGAGCCAGTGGTTGCCGCGCGACGTGATCCAGTTGTTCGTACCGCCGCCGAGCGTCTGCTTCATCATCAGCGGCACCCAGAACTTCATCCCGAGCGCCCACTCCGCGCCGTGGAACTCCGGCGCAGCGACGCCGACGACCGTGAGCGGCCGACCGTTGAGCTGTATCCGGCGGCCGACTATCGAAGGGTCTGCGCCGAAGCGCTCGCGCCACAGCGCGTCGCTGATGACGACGACGGGGTGCGTGCCCGGCGTCTTGTCCTCTTCGGGCAGGAAGCCGCGGCCGAGCTGCATGCGCACCTTGAGCACGTCGAAGAAGTTGCCCGTGACGAGCTGCCCCCAGAGCACGTCGGTCTGGTCGCGCTCGCCGATGGCGGCCTGCGTCATCGTGTGCGCGAGCAGCCCCTCGAAGACATCCGTGCGCGCGCCGTAGTCGAGCAGGTCCGGGTAGGAGAAGTCGTTGTAGCCGCTTTGCCCGTCGGCCGAAGTCTCGAAGACCGAGACCAGCCGGTCGGGCTCGGCCGCGCCGTCGAGCGGCCGCAGCACGAACGCGCTCACGCCGCTGAAGATGGCCGCGTTGACGCCGATGCCTAAGCCCAGTGTCAGCACCGCGACCGCCGTGAACCACTTGCTCTTCCACAGCACGCGCATCCCGAACCGAACGTCTTGCAGGAAGTCTCTCATCGCTTCTCCTTCACTCGTACCTGAGTGCGACCAGCGGATCGACGCGCGTGGCGCGGCGCGCCGGGAGGTAGCAGGCGAGGAGCGCGAGCGCGGCGAGCAGCAGCGCGACTCCGGCGTAAGTCAGCGGGTCGGTCGCCGAGACGCCGTAGAGGAGGCCCGCCATCAGGCGCGTCGCGGCGTAGGCGCCCGCGAGGCCGAGCGCGAGCCCGACGACGACGAGTCTCATGCCCTGGCTGAGGACGAGCCGTAGCACGTCGCGGCCCTGCGCGCCGAGCGCGACGCGGACGCCGATCTCGTGCGTCCTTTGCGCGACCGTATAACTGACGACGCCGTAGAGCCCGAGCGCGGTGAGCAGCACCGCCAGCCCCGCGAAGCAGGCCATCAGCGTCAGCACGAAGCGGCGCCCCGCCACGTTCTGCTCGATGAGATATTCGAGGGTGCGCACCTTCCAGACCGGCTGCTCGGGGTCAACGCTCCACACGGCCTTCTTCACCGTCTCGGCGAGGCTCAGCGGCTCGACGCGCGCGCGCACGACGAGCGTGCCGAAGATGTGCGGGTTCTGCGCGTAGGCCGTGTACATCTGCGGCCGCTGCGGCTCGGCGATGTCGTACTGCTTGGCGTCGCCGACGACGCCGACGACCTCGGCCGTCACCTTCGCCTCGGGCAGCTCAAGCCGCTTGCCGAGCGGGTCTTCGCCCGGCCAGAGCTTCTCGGCCAACATCCGGTTGACGAGCATGACCGGCGGCGAGTCGGGGCCGTCCCCGTGCGTGAAGTTGCGCCCGCGGACGAGCGGCAGGCCCACCGTCGCGAGGTAGTTCGGGTCGATGGCGTTCTCAAGCGCCTTCTGCTCCTGGCCCGGCGGCGGCGGGGTTTGTCCGGGCACGAGGTAGGTCAGGGCCGCGCCGTTGCCGCTGAAGGGCAGGCCGCGCACGACAGCCGCCGACAAGACGCCCGGGACATGACTGACGCGCTCGACCACTTCGCGGTGGAACGCCCACTGCTGTTCGCCCTTCGCGTAGCGGTTCCGCGGCAGGCGGTACTCCATCGTGAGGAGGTTCTGCGGGTCGAAGCCGGGGTTCGTGCGCAGCAGCCGGTAGAAGCTGTTGAGCAGAAGCCCCGCGCCGATGAGCAGCACCAAGCTCAACGCCACCTGCGAGACGACGAACGCGCTTCGCACGCGCGCGCGCTCACGCCCTTCGCCTCCGCCGCGCCCGCCCTCCTTGAGCCCGCTCGTCACGTCGGTCTTCGATAGTTGCAGCGCGGGGACAATGCCGAAGACGATGCCGGTCAGCGCGGACAGGCCCAGGGAGAAGCCGAGCACGCGCGCGTCGATGCCTATCTTCTGCGCGGTGGGCAGGTCGCCCGGGCTGAGCGCGAGCAGCGCGTCCACGCCCCACTGCGCGACGAGCAGCGCGCACGCCCCGCCCGCGAGCGCTAGCAAAAGCGTCTCCGTCATGAACTGGCGGAGCAGGCGCCAGCGCGACGCGCCGAGCGCCGTGCGCAGCGCCACCTCCTTCTGTCGCGCCGTGCCGCGCGCCAGCAGCAGGTTCGCGATGTTGGCGCACGCGATGGCGAGGATGAGGCCGACCGCGCCAAGCAGGATGAGCAGCGCCGGCCGCGTGCCCTCGACCGTGTCCTCTTGCAGCCCGACGACCTCGACGCTACGTCCGCGGTTCTCTTCGGGGTAAGCCTCTTCGAGCCGTGGCGCGCCCGCCCGCCCCAACACCCGCGCCGCCCCCCCCCGGCCGCCCGGCGTACGGCCCCCGCCGCCCCCCAGGG
>CAXTSK010000225.1:274-4665 GCA_964246655.1 uncultured Pyrinomonadaceae bacterium | reverse complement strand
ACTCCTCCTGCGCCGCCTCGCGCGTGACGCCGGGCTTCAGACGCCCGACGACCCAGTTGCTATGCGACGAGCGCGCCACCTTGTAGTTGGGCCACTTCTGCGCGGGCAGCAGCACGTCGGGCGCCATGGTCGGGTAGCGGAAGCCCGCGGGCAGGACGCCGACGACCGTGTAGGGCTCGCCGTTGAAGGTGAGCGACTTGCCGATGATCTCCGGGTCTGCGCCGAAGCGCCGCTGCCAGAGTTCGTGCGCGAGCAGGACGACCTGACCGCCGCCCTGCGCGTCGTCCTCGGCCGTGAAGGCGCGGCCGCGCGCGGGCTCGACGCCGACGATGGGGAAGAAGCTCGAAGTGACGAAGGCGCCGACGACGCGCTCGGGCTCCTTCCCTGCGCCCGTCAGGTTCACGCTCTGCGAGACAAAGGTCGCGAAGCCCTCGAACGAGCGGCTGCCCGCGCGATAGTCTTCGAGGTTCGGCACCGAGACGTAGTCGCGCGGCACGCTCTGCGTCGTCTCGTAGACGATGACCAGACGCTCCGCATCCTTAAACGGCAGCGGCCTCAAGAGCACCGCGTTGACGACCGAGAAGATGGCCGTGTTCGCCCCGATGCCGAGCGCCAGCGTCAACACCGCCACCAACGCGAACCCCGGCCGCTTCGCCAGCGTCCGCACCCCGAAGCGTAAGTCCTGTAGCAGAGTCGTCATAGCTCACTCCTTGGGGAGTGATAAGTGATGAGTGATGAGTGATAAGAAAGACCGGCGGGCCTTGTTTTCTCTTATCACTCATCACTCATCACTTATCACTCGTATCTGAGAGCCACCATCGGATCGACCTTCGTCGCCCGCCGCGCAGGGATGAGGCAGGCCAGCAGCGCGACGCAGGCCGTCAGCAGCGCAACGCCCACATGTGTCAGCGGGTCGGACGCCGAGACGCCGTACAGAAGACTCGACAGCCAGCGCGTCATAATCAATGCGCCCGCCAGGCCCGGCAGGATGCCGAGCGCGGCCAGCTTGAGGCCGTGCCTGACGACCAGCACGAGGATGTCGCGCGGCCGCGCGCCGAGCGCGACGCGCAGGCCCAACTCGCGCGTGCGCTGTGCGACCGCGTAGGCCGTCACGCCGAAGATGCCGACCGCGGCGAGCAGCAGCGCCATCGACGCCAGCCAGTTCAACAACAACGCCGTGAAGCGCGGGCGCGCCAGACGCACGGCCACCTGCTCCTCCATCGTCGCGACGCGGCTCACGGCCAGCTCGGGGTCGAGCGCCGCGACCTCGCGCCGCACGAGCGCGAGCGCGTCGGACGTACTTAAAGTCGAGCGCACGGCGAAGTGATTGAGGTTGGCCGTCCCTTGCGCGTGCGGGACGTAGATGTCGAGCCGCGTGCTTTGCAGCTCGCGGTAGCGCACGTCGCCCGCGACGCCGACGACCACGCGCCAGGGCTCCTCGGCGTCGTCGGTGTCGAGCTTGAGCCGACGGCCGACGGCGCCCGCGGCCGAGCCGAAGTAACGTTCGGCCAGCGATTCGCTCACGACGACGACCGGCTCGGCACCCGCACGGTCGCGCTCGTCGAACTCGCGCCCGGCCTTTAAAGGGATGGCGAAGGTTCGGAAGTAGTGCGGGTTGACGATCTCGAAGTTGGCGTCGGGGTTGTGACGCGCCTCGTCTGCGGGCTGACCTTCGGCGGCGAAGTCGTAGTCCCAACCGACCGCGCCTTCGAGCGGGCGCGTCAGCACGCCGCTGGCCGCGACCACGCCGGGCCGCGCTTCGAGCCGTTCAATCAATTGACTGAAGAACTCGCGCCGCGCCTCGGGCTTGCCGTAACGCGAGCCCGGCAGACGCAACTGCATCGTCAAGACGCCGCGCGGGTCGAAGCCGAGCGGGACGCTGCTCAGGTTGAGGAAGCTGCGAAGGATGAGCGTCGCGCCGGCCACGAGCACGAGCGTCAGCGCGACCTCGCCCACGACCAGCGCGCCCCGCAGACGGTTTCCCGTGCGCGCGTTCGTGAGCTTGCCGCCGGCCTCGCTCAACGTCTCGCTCAGGTTAAAGCGCGAGGCCGATAGCGCGGGCAGCAGTCCGAAGACGGCCGTCGTGACGAGCGTGAAGGCGACGCTCGCGAGCAAGGCCGCGCCGCTCAGGCTCACGTCTTCGAGGCGCGGGATGTCCGCGGGCGCGAGCGCCGCGAGCAGCTCGATGAGCCACGACGCCAGCAGCAACCCGGCCGCGCCGCCTACAAGCGCAAGCAGGAAGCTCTCGACCAGCAGTTGAAGCGCGAGCCTCCAACGTGACGCGCCGAGCGCCACGCGCACGGCCAACTCTCTTCGTCTCGACGTGGCGCGCGCGAGCATCAGGTTCGCGATGTTGGCCGCGCCGACCAGCAGTAGCAGCGCCGTCGCCGCGAAGAGCGCCCACAGCGCGGGCTTCGCGTCGCCGAAGAGATAGTCGGCCAGGGGCGTCAACACCACGCGCTGGCCCGCAGCCTGCGTCTCCGGGTACTGCTCGGCGAGACGCGCGATGATCGTGTTCAGGTCGGCTTCGGCCTGCTCGCGCGTGACGCCTTCCTTCAGACGCCCGTCGGCTTGCAGGTAGACGACGTAGCGATTCTCGATGCTGCGCGGGCTCGCGGACGTGAGCAGAGGAACCCAAAGGTCAACGCCCGAGGGGAAGTTGAAGGCGGGCGGCATCACGCCGATGACGTTGAAGGTTGTCTGGTTGAGCGTGATCGTCTGGCCGACGACCCGCGGGTCTGCGCCGAAGCGCTCGCGCCAGAGGCGGTCGCTCAAGACGACGACCGCGGGGCCGCCCACACGGTCGTCCGTTTCGTCGAAGACTCGGCCCACGGCCGCGCGCGCGCCGAGGACGTTGAAGTAGCGCCCCGTCACCTTCGCGCTCTCCAACTGCACCGGCTCGCCCCGGCCCGTGAGCACGTAGCCGTAGCCGTAGACGGTCGTCGGCATCACGGCCAGGCTCTCAAAGCTCCGGCTCTGCGCCTGCCAGTCGCGGAAGTCCGCGACGGAGAGTTCGACGAAAGGGTTATTGGTCGTCGCGTCGCGCTTCCAAGCGACGACGAGACGCTCCTGCTCGGGGAAAGGCAGCGGGCGCAACAGGACGGCGTGGACGACGCTGAAGGCGGCCGTGCTCGCGCCGATGCCGAGCGCCAGCGTCACGACCGCCACCAGCGCGAAGCCGCGGCTCTTCGACAGCACCCGCACGCCGTACTTCAAGTCTTGGAGTAGAGTCCTCATCGCTTATCACTCATAACGAAGAGCGACCATCGGATCGACCTTCGTCGCCTTGCGCGCGGGCAGGTAGCAGGCGAGCAGCGCCACGAATGCGAGCAGCAGCGCGAGGCCCGCGTAGGTGACGGGGTCGCTGGCGGAGACGCCGAAGAGTTGGCTCTCGATCAGGCGCGTGAGCAGGAGCGCGCCGACGAGCCCGAGGCCGAGCCCCAAGAGCGCGAGCCGCATCCCCTTCCCCAACACGAGCGCGAGTATCGAACGCGGCCGCGCGCCGAGCGCGAGACGGACGCCGATCTCCTGCGTGTGCTGCGCGACGAAGAAGGAGAGCACGCCGTAGATGCCGAGCGACGCCAGAAGCAGAGCGAGCCCCGCGAACGAAGCGAGCAGAGTCATCCCGACGCGGCGCTGCGAAGACTCTTCGCCAAGAATCTCCTCCATCGTCTGGACGTTCGCGACCGGCTGCTCCGGGTCTACGGCGTGCACCTCTCGCCGCACGGCCGCGGCGAGGCTCGTCGGCTCGACCGACGTGCGCACGACGAGGTGCGCGGGCGCGAACCAGGGGTGATAGTTGACCTGCTTGTAGGGCAGGTAGAACTCGGGCTTGGCCGGTGCTTCGATGCCCATCTGGCGGATGTCGCCGACGACGCCGACGACCGTCAACCACTGCAACTCCGGGTTCTGCCCGCCGACCTTGAAGCGCTTGCCGAGCGCGGCGCCGTCTGGGAAGTAAGTCCGCGCCATCGCCTCGTTGACGACGGCGACGGGCTGCCTCTCCGGCCCGTCGGACTCCTCGAAGTAGCGCCCGGCCATGAGCGGCAGGCCCAAAGCCTCAAGGTATCCGGCCGTCACCTGTCGTGTGACGGCGTCGTTGCGGAGCCCCGCCTCGGGCTCGCGCCCCTCGACCGTGAAGCCGCTCGTGCCGCCCTTCCAAGCCAGCGGCACGGCCGTCGTGTAGCCGGCCGAGACGACGCCGGGCAGCGCGCGCACGCGCCCGAGCACCGCATCGTAGAACGCCTCGCGCTGCGCGTGCCGGCTGTACCTGTTGTTGGGCAGCACCGTCCTCATCGTCAAAACCTGCTCGGGGCTCGCCAGCGCGTACTGGCCGCGCAGCTTCTGCAAAGACTGGATGAGGAGGGCGGCGCCGACGAGCAGCACCAAAG
>CAXTSK010000225.1:0-253 GCA_964246655.1 uncultured Pyrinomonadaceae bacterium | reverse complement strand
CGCCCCATAACGTCCTCCCCCCGCCTCCGACCGCGCCGCGCCCGCCGCCCTGCTTGAGCGCGTCCGCGGGGCCGGCCTTCGAAGCCTGTAACGCCGGGGCCAGGCCGAAGAGCGTCGCCGTCACGAGCGAGACGACGAGCGTGAACAGGAGCGCGCCCGCGTCAACCTCAAGCGGCGCCGTCGCCGCGAGCGAGGGCGGCACCAGCTGACGCAGGAAGGCAAAGCTCCACAGCGCGAGCCGCACGCCGCGCGC
>CAXTSK010000224.1:0-7976 GCA_964246655.1 uncultured Pyrinomonadaceae bacterium | reverse complement strand
CCTCCTGAAGCGGCGCGTCTCTTCCCCAACACTTTCAAGCAGACTCCGACGACAAGATGGCTTCGACCCTTATCGGCAGCGGCGAGGAAGAACAGCCGGAAGGCCGCCAGATCGGCGGCCAGATGTCGTTCCTCGAACATCTCGACGAGTTGCGCCGCCGCATCATCCGCTCCATCATCTTCGTCTTCGTCGCGCTCATCTTCTGCTGGTTCGTCTCCGCCCAGCTTTACAACTTCCTCGCCGCGCCCATGCGCCGCGCGCTGGCCGACGCGTCGCAGCGACCCGTCCCCCTGCAAGGTCTGACGGGCGGCGAGCAGATCACCCCGCTCGACGGGATTAAGGAGGGCGACATCGCGCGCTACGTCTTCGAGGAGACGACGAAGCTCGGGACGAGCGTCGTCCCGCCGGGCGCCTCGGTCGCCGTGCGCGTCGCCCGTGGGACGGACGGGCAGCTCGGCGTCTTCACCGACGAGGCGCTCTTCGCGGGGCCGTCCGTCATCCCGAAGGGCGTGCGCCTGCCGCTCGACTTCAAGGCACGCGAAGGCGGCCTCCCGAACGAGGACGACAAGCTGGTCGTGCGCACGGCGGTCGAGCCTTTCTCGCTCTACCTGCAAGTCTCGCTCTACGCGGCGGTCTGCCTCTCGGTGCCGTTCCTGCTGTGGCAAATCTGGGCCTTCATCTCGCCGGGGCTCTACCCGCACGAGCGCGGGTGGGCGATGCCCTTCGTGCTGATGTCGAGCCTGTCGTTCGTGGCGGGCGCGGCCTTCGCCTACTACATCCTCTTTCCGCCGGCCATCTCCTATTTGCTGGGGCTCGGCTCGGACTTCCGCCTGTTCCTCAACGCGTCGGACTATTTCGACTTCATCATCCTCGTCCTGTTGGCGATGGGCGTGGTCTTCCAGATGCCGGCTGTGACCTACGTGCTCGCGCGGATCGGGCTGGTGAACGCGTGGTTCCTCGTCTCGCACTGGAAGATCTCGACGGTCGTCATCCTCGTCGCGGCGGCCGTGCTGTCGCCGACCAACGACATCCCGAACATGCTGCTCTTCGCCGCCCCGATGGTCGTCCTCTACCTCATCTCCATCCTCGTCGCGTGGCTCTTCTCGCGCCCCCGCACGGCCGAGTGAGCCGGAAAATCCCGGCGGCCGTATCCAAAAGGGCGCCTGCGGTAATCATGGGTGAAGGATGCGCCGGCGGGGTCGATTCGGGGGACTTTTACAGGCGTCCTACAGGCAACCGGGACGCCCCCCGGCGCATCTTGACTGTGTCTCCGCAGAGGCCCTAAAATCAGCGCGAAAGTTGCGGCGATGACTGGGTTTAAGCCTCCAAAGGGGACTGGCCCCGGCGGCTTCTCAGGCGTCGCCATTTTCGCGACCGGCCCGAACGTCAAACTAAAAATCTTTGTCTCAGCCGAACAGGAGTTGTAAAGCGATGGCCCGTCAACAGAGGACGCGTTCTCTGGCCCTAGCCCTTTCCCTGCTCGTCACGGCCTCTCCCGCTGCGCTCGCGCAGAAGAAGAAGTCGAACGACCCGCAGGACGTGCCCGAGCGCGAGCGCACCGTCAAGAAGGAGCGCTCGAACATGTTCAAGAAGTGGATCGACGAGGATGTCGCCTACATCATCACCGACGAGGAGAAGAAGGCTTGGAAGAAGCTCGCGACCGACGCCGAGCGCGAGCAGTTCATCGAAGCCTTCTGGCGCCGCCGCGACCCCGACCCGGACACGGAACTGAACGAGTACCTCGAAGAGCACTACGAGCGCGTCGCCTACGCCAACCAGCACTTCGCCTCCGGCATCCCCGGCTGGAAGACCGACCGCGGCCGCATCTACATCATGTACGGCCCGCCGCACGAGAAGGAGTCGCACCCCTCGGGCGGCAGCTACGAGCGCCCGTCTTATGAGGGCGGCGGCTCGACGACGACCTACCCCTTCGAGACCTGGTTCTACCGCTACCTCCCGGGCATCGGCTCCGGCATCGAGATCGAGTTCGTTGACCCGACCGGCACCGGCGAGTACCGCATCGCCCGCTCGCCCGACGAGAAGGACGCCATGCTGATGGTGCCCGGCGCCGGGCTCACCCTGATGGAGCAGCTCGGCCTGTCGAGCAAGGCCGACCGCATCTCCAACCGCGGCGCCTTCGGTTACACCGGCCCGGGCGCGCGCGAGTCCGACAGCCCGTTCTCGCGCCTCATGCTCTACACGGACTTGCAGAAGCCGCCGCAGGTCAACGACGTGCTGGAGAAGAGCCTGCTCGCCACCACCGGCACCGGCGCCGAGGACACCGCGGCGCTCGACGTGGCGACGAAGGTGGACTTCTACCGCGCCTCGGACGAGCGCGTGATGACGGCCATCACCGTCCAGACCGACAACAACGATCTGGCCTTCAAGGACGACGGCAGCGGCATCCAGACGGCGCGCCTCAACATCTACGGCCGCGTCACGAACCTCTCGGGCCGCCGCGTCACGAGCTTCGAAGACCCCGTGACGACGACCGCCACGGTCGCGGAGCTGACCACGCTCAAGGAGCGCAAGTCGGCCTACCAGCGCGTGCTCCCGCTCGCGCCCGGCAACTACAAGGTTGACCTGCTCATCCGCGACGTGAACACCGGCGCGACCACGGTCAAGGCCATCGGCTTCGAGGTGCCCAAGTTCACGCCCGAGAAGCTCAGCGCCTCCACGCTCGTGCTCGCCATCAAGCTTCAGGCTTTGAACGACCAGCTCCCGGGCATGTTCGCCATCGGCCCGTTCAAGGTGCTGCCGAACGTCTCGGGCGTCTACAAGCGCGGGCAGGATGTCGGCATCTACATGCAGGTCTACAACGCCGGCATCGACCAGACGACGCTGCGGCCCGCGGTAGATGTGGAGTACGTGCTTCAGAAGGACGGCAAGGATGTCTTCAAGCAGGCCGAGGACTGGCGCGGCAACTCCGACGCCGGGCAGCGCCTGACGCTGGCCCGCCTGCTCCCGACGAGCAACCTCGCCCCCGGCGAGTACGAGATCGCCGTCCGCGTCCGCGACAAGGTCTCTGGCCAGTCGCTCTCGCCCACGCAGAAGTTCACGGTCACGGCCGACAAGTAAGACCTTAAACAACTCGACGCCGAACGAAGGCGGCGCGCTCTTAACACGAGCGCGCCGCCTTTTTCTTCTTCGACGCCGCGGCCCCCATGATATGCTCGGCGAGTCCCGCACCAACACTTTGACAGGAGAGCGCACATGAACCCCCGCCTGAAGGCCGCCGCCTGTTGTCTCGCCTCCGCACTTCTTTTCCTCTCCGTACTCTGCACGTCCCGCGGCGGGGCGCAGAACCGCGAACCGCTCACGCGCCAGGCGTGGACGCTCGACGAGGCCGTCGCGGCGCTCGCCCTACAGCCGCGCGACGCCTACTTGCAGTACGTCGTGCTCCAGCTCGCGCGCCGCGCCGGGCGCTTCGACGAGATTGAGACGCGCGTCCGCAGCTTCCTCCCCAGCGACGCCGCCGCGCGCGCGGAGCGGCGCCGCGACGTTGCCCTCTTCAGCCTCTTCACCGGCGCGCTCGCCGTGCAGGAGAGCTTGCAGCTCGACGCCATGCGCTCCGTGACGCCCAGGCGCACGCCCGCGCCGACCAGCTTCAACGGTAACGCCAACTCGACGCTCACGAACGGGAACATGTCGGTGCCTCCGGCGAGAAGAAGGACGACGCGTCGTCGCGGCCAGACGCGCGCGCCCCGCGTCGGCAACGCCAACGCGAACGTCGCAAGCATCCCCGTATTCGAAGGGAACGAACCCGCGCCGCAGCCGCGCACGCAAGGCCCCGTGCAGGTCTCCGCGCTCGCCGGCCCGGACATCAAGAGCCACCCGTGGGAGAAGATGCTCGCGGGCCGCAAGCCCGAAATCTCCCCGCTCGCGCGCGCAGTCCCCGACGACTTCTACTTCGCAGAGTTCCGCGCGCTGACCAAGCTGCTCGACGCCTTCGAGGCGGGCGACCTCTGGGGCTCGCACCTCTACAACCAGGCGTTCCGCGACACGGCGACGCTCGACGTGGGCGAGCGTCTTAAACGGCAGCTCGCCGTCGAGACCGACCCGCGCACGCGCCCCTTCTACGACCTCGTCGTCGAGGAGGTCGCCGTCGCGGGCAGCGATCCCTTCGTCCGCGAGGGGAGCGACGTGACGCTCCTCTTCCGCGTCAAGCAGCCGCTCCTCTTCCGCGGCCGCATGGACGACTTCATCGAAGCCGCCGCCAAGGCCCGGCCCGACGCGCGCCGCGAGACCGGCGAATACCTCGGCGTCCAGTACACGCAACTTCAGACGCCCGAGCGCGACGTGAGCGTCGTCTCGGCCTACCCCGAAGAGGGCTTGCACGTCCGCAGCAACTCGCTCGCCGCCTTCAAGCGAATCATCGAAGCCGTCAAGGGTAAAGACTCGAACGGCCGCGCCGTGCGCCGACTCGGCGACACACAAGAGTTCGCTTACATACGCACGCTCATGCCGCGCAATGATGCGCGCGAGGACGGCTTCGTCTACCTCTCCGACCCGTTCGTCCGCCGCCTCATGGGGCCGGTCGTCAAACTCACGGAGCGCCGCCGGCTGCTCTGCTACAACCACCTGCGCATGATCGGCCACGCCGCGCTCCTCTTCCGCACCGAGCGCGGGCGCGCGCCCCAGTCGCGCGAATCGCTGCGCGACTCCGGCGCGGCGCCCGGCCTCTTCGGCGAGGGCGAACTCTCTTGCCCCGACGGCGGGCACTATTCTCTCTCGGCCGACGCGACGGCGGGCGTCTGCTCGCACCACGGCCACGCCCTGCGCCTGACGCCGAACATCGAGGCGCCGGTCGCCGAAGTTTCGGGCGAGGAGGCCGACGAGTACAAGGCGTTCGTCGCGGAGTACAACCAGTACTGGCGCACCTTCTTCGACCCCATCGCCTTCCGCCTGAAGGTCACGCCCGAGGAGTTGCGCGTCGAGACCATCATCCTGCCGCTCATCGACAACACGGCCTACACCGCGCTCACGCGCTCGCTCGGCGGCCGGCCCGAGCCGCTCGACGGGCTCCCCGTCCCGCGCCGCAACATCTTCAGCGCCGGGCTCCGGCTCAACAAGGAGGCGTTGCTCAAAGAGATTCGCGACGACATGCGGAAGCCGGGCGCGTCCGAAGACGCCCCCTTCGACCTCCCCTCCGGCTTCCCCGGCGGGCGCGCGGCGCGCGAGAAGACCTACGGGCTGCTCTCGGAGGGGCTCGGCAACCAGTTGGCCTTCCACGTCTACGACTCGCGTCCGCCCTTCGAGATGAACATGCCCTCTTTGCTCGGGATGTTGGCGTCGAGCAGCATGGGGCGCGGCATGGGAGGCGGCGGCGACATGCTCGGCTTCGTACCCTTCTTCGCGCTCGGCATGCTCTCGCTTAACTCGCCGGTCTACGTCTCCTTGCCCGTCGCCGACGAGAAGGTCGTGGACGATTATTTGAACTGGTCTGACGCGGCGCTCTCCTACGCCGCGCGCAACGGGCGGCGCGGAGGCTGGTTCTCGTTCGAGTACGACTTCTACAAGTACAAGCTCGCGACGGGCGAGCAGGCGCGCGCCTTCGGCCTGCGCTTCGACCCCGCGCGCATCAACTTCTACTGGGCGCGCATCGGCCGTGGCGTCTACGTCGCCAGCAAGCCCTTCATCCTCGAAGACCTCGCCGCGCTCCAAGCACAGGGCCAACCGGCGGGGTCGGCGGGTGCACAGGCGACGAGTGTCGAAGACCTGAGCGGCCACGGACTCGCGCGCGTGCGCGCCGGGAACTGGAACGAGGTGCTGCCCGAATACAACCTCGCCTGGGCCGAGAACGAGCGCGAGGCGTGTCTGAACAACCTCGGGCCGCTTGCCTCCGCGGCGCGCGCGCTCACCGCGTTGACGCCCGGCGCCGATGCCGCGCAGGCGCCGACGGGCGAGGCGCTCGACCGCGCCACCGTCGAGTTGGCCGAACGTCTCGCGGGCGCGCGCTTCGCCTGCCCCGAGGGCGGCGCGTACCACGTCTCCGCGGACGGCCGACAGGTCTCTTGCAGCGTCCACGGCACGGCCGCCGACCCGCGCCGGCCCGCCGCGCCTTCCCACCACAGCCCGGCCGGGCGCACGATGCGCAGGCTGATGGACTTGACGGCCGCGCTCACCTTCATGGACGATGGCCTCCACGCAGTCCTGGTCGTCAAACGCAAGTAACACCCGAAGAGAATTGAACACCTTTCCGAGGTCACACGCACAGATGCGCCAAAGACACGCACGCCTCGCGCTGCTCCTGCTCGCGCTTTTAACCTTCTCTTCATCGACGTTCGCGCAGACGCTCGAAGAGCGTTTGAAGGAGATCGACGAATACGCGGCGAAGGCCGGGCAGGAGTGGAAGGTGCCGGGCTTCTCCGTGGCGATTGTCAAAGACGACAAGGTCGTCTTCGTCAAGGGCTACGGCGTGAGGGAACTCGGCAAGCCCGAGCCCGTTGACCGGGACACTCTCTTCGCCGTCGCGTCGAACACGAAGGCGTTCACGTCGGCCGCGCTCGCGACGCTCGTGGACGAGGGGAAGTTGAAGTGGGACGACCCCGTGACGAAGTACCTGCCCTACTTCCAGCTCTACGACCCTTACGTCACGCGCGAGATGACGGTGCGCGACCTCCTGAGCCACCGCAGCGGGCTCGCCACCTTCGGCGGCGACCTGCTCTGGTACGAGACGACCTACTCGCGCGAGGAGATCATCCGGCGCATACGCCTCCTCAAGCCCGTCTACGGCTTCCGCAGCCGCTACGGCTACCAGAACATCATGTTCCTCACCGCGGGCGAGATCGTGCCGGCCGTGACGGGGAAGAGTTGGGACGACTACGTCCGCGAGAAGTTCTTCGCCCCGCTCGGCATGACGCGCACGGTGACGACGTACAAGCAGTTGATGGCTTCGCAGAACGTCGCGACGCCGCACAACGAGGTCGAGGGCAAGGTGCGCGTCGTCCACTACTCGAACGTGGACTCGGCGGGCGGCGCGGCCGTCATCAACTCTTCGGCCGCGGAGATGGCCGAGTGGGTGCGCCTGCAACTCGGGCGCGGGACTTATCAAGGTAAGAAGTTCTTCTCCGCCGACCGCTCGCGCGAGATGTGGACACCGAACACAATCGTCGCGGGCGTCAGCGAGGCGGCCGAGAAGTTCAACCCGACCGTCCACTTCAACCTCTACGGGCTCGGCTGGGGGTTGAGCGACTACCGCGGCCGCAAGGTCGTCACACACAGCGGCGGCCTCGACGGCATGACCTCGCGCGTGGCGCTCATGCCCGAAGAGAACCTCGGCGTCGTCATCCTCACCAACAGCGAGACGCCGCTCCAGGCATTCCTCTACTACAAGGTCTTCGATGTCTTCACCGGCGCGCCGCCGCGCGACTGGAGCGCCGACTACCTCGCCCGCGCGAAGGCCGCGCGCGCGAGCGCCGAGGCCGAGGCGAAGAAGCTCGAAGAGTCGCGCGTGCCGAACACGAAGCCCTCGCTCGCGCTCTCGGCTTACGCGGGCACCTACGGCGGCCAGATGTACGGCGACGCGCGGGTGACCGAGGAGAACGGCCACCTCGTCGTGCGGCTGCTGCCGTCGCCCAACTACGTCGGCGACCTGGAGCACTGGCACTTCGACACCTTCCGCATCAAGTGGCGCGAGTCGGTCGTCTACCCGTACCCGCGCGGTTGGGTCACCTTCCAGCTCGACCCGCAGGGCAAAGTCTCCGAGATGAAGATCGACGTGCCCAACCCCGACTTCGACTTCAAAGAGCTTGAGTTCAAACGCCGCGCCGACGTGAAACAGTAGGCGGGGCATGAAGATAATGCATCTCGGATTTCAACACAGAGACACAGAGGCACAGAGACACGGCCTGAAGCAATAAGTCTTCAAAGCTGTGTCTCTGCGCCTCTGTGTCTCTGTGTTGAATCGCTCCCACTTAAACTCAATACTCTGGAAATTAAGTTTTCTGACGTTTTCAATGTATCCTGCCGATGTG
>CAXTSK010000223.1:0-7998 GCA_964246655.1 uncultured Pyrinomonadaceae bacterium | reverse complement strand
TCACAACTCGCCGCCCCCGATTCGTTCGACTGCTCTTGCAAATGGCTAACTGCCTACTGCCATCTGCCTACTGCCTACTCCCCTTACCAAACCTGGCAGCGATCCTTCTCGGGGCGCACCATCGCGTCGCCGGCCTTGCAGCCGTAGGCGGCGGCGAACTGCGGCATGTTCGAGAGCGGGCCGTTGACGCGGAAGCGGTCGAGCGGGTGCGGGTTGCCCTGCGTCATGAGGCGCGCGAACTCGGGCGTATCCTTCGCCGCCCAGACCTGCGCCCACCCGAGGAAGAAGCGCTGCTCGGGCGTGAAGCCGTCGATGCTCTCGGGGCGCGGCTTGCCTTCCAGGGACTTCTGGAACGCGTCGTAGGCCATCGCCAGGCCGCCGAGGTCGGCGATACTTTCGCCCGCGACGAGCTTGCCCTGGATGTTCAGGCCCGGCTCGACCTCGAAGGACGAGAACTGGTTGATGACGCACTCCGAGCGCGACTCGAAGTTCTTCTTGTCGGCGGGCGTCCACCAGTCCTTGACGTTCCCCTGCAAGTCGAACTTCGCGCCCTGATCGTCGAAGCCGTGCGTGACCTCGTGGCCGATGACCGCGCCGATGGCGCCGTAGTTGATGGCGTCGTCGGCCTCGGGGTTGAAGAAGGGCGGCTGAAGGATCCCCGCCGGGAAGACGATCTCGTTGCGGAAGGGGTTGTTGTAGGCGTTGACCGTCGGCGGCGTCATGCCCCACTCGGTCTTATCAATCGGCTTGCCGATCTTGGCGAAGTCGCGCGCCTGCGCGAACTCGCTGGCGCGGAGGATGTTCGCGGCGTAGGAGTCGCGCGTGACGTTCAGGCGCGAGTAGTCGATCCACTTGTCGGGATAGCCGATCTTCTGGCCGAAGGCGGCGAGCTTGGCGAGCGCGGCCTTGCGCGTCTCGTCGTTCATCCAGTCGGCCTTCTGGATGTGCTCGCGGAAGGCGGCGAGGAGGTTCGAGATCATCGTCTGCATCCGCGCCTTCGACTCGGGCGTGAACGCGCGCGCGACGTAGACCTGCCCCAGCGCCTCGCCGACGTTGTTGTCCACTGAAGACGTGCAGCGGCGCCAGCGCGGAAGTTGCTCTTTACTGCCCGAGAGGGTCTTGCCGAAGAAGTTGAAGTTCTCGGTCTCGAACTTCGACGAGAGCGAGTTTGCGGCGGCGGTGACGAGGTTCCAGCGCAGGTAGGTCTTCCAGTCGGCCACGGGCACCTCGACGAGCGCCTTGTCGGCGGCCTGGAAGAATTCGGGGATCGTGACGTTGACACTCAAATCCTTCGACAGACCCAGCCCCGTGAAGTAGTCGGCCCACGAGAAGTTCGGCGTGAGCTTCGCCAGCTCGGCCGGGGTCATCAAGTGATATTGCGTCGTCGGGTCGCGCAGCTCGATGGGGCCGCGCGAAGCTCCGGCGAGGCGCGTCTCGATTGCCATCACGGTCTGCGCGTTCTTCGCCGCCACGTCGGGCGCGTCGCCGAGCAGCTGGAACATGTTCGCCATGTGCTGGACGAAGTCCGCGCGCAGCTTGACCGACTTCTCGTCGGTCTTCGTGTAGTAGTCCTTGTTCGGCAGGGAGAGGCCGCCCTGACCGAGCGTGGCGATCTGCATCGAGCTGTTCTTGAAGTCGGGCGCCGAGCCGAAGCCGAAGAGCGCGGGCAGCCCCGCCTTGTGCATTTCGATGAGCGTGGCCTCAAGGCTCTTCAGGTCTTTGACCTTGTCGATGCGGGCGAGGTAGGGCGCGAGGGGCTTGGCGCCCTCGGCCTCGCGCTTCGTCTCGTCCATGCAGGTGGCGTAGAAGTCGCCGACCTTCTGCTCGTTCGAGCCGGCCTTGGCCTTCGTGTTCTTGGCGGACTCTTCGAGGATGTCGTGCAGCGTCTTGCGATTGTTCTCGTTGAGGATGTTGAAGCTGCCCCACGAGGGGAAGGCCGCGGGAATTTCGGTCGTCTTCAGCCAGTTGCCGTTGGAGTACTGGTAGAAGTCTGTGCAGGCCGAGACGCTCTCGTCCATGCGCGCCTTGTCGAAGCCGCGGCCCTTGCCTCCGGTCTGCGCCAGCGCGGCGAAGCCGAGCACGCAGGCGACGAGCGCGGCGGACGCGGCGCGGAAGTTAAAAAAACGCATGAGTGGACTCCTTATCTAAACGTTCGGGTTTGTGGAATCGGGGGACTCTCAGCCGCAGACGGGTTTTGATCCGGTGACGGTTTGAGCCTGTTTATACGGTCGGCGCGCGCGTTGGTTTCAAAACGCGGCGCGGCCGTGCGAGTGATTTAACGGGGGAGTTTAGCGGACGGTTTCAAGCCCGCGGGGGATTTGTGACGAGCCGCCCGCTTCCTGTGCTAAGCGGGACGAAAGGGAGGATGAAAAGCAGTAGTCAGTAGAAAAAAGCCTCGGGTCGCCCGAACCTTCCGTTTCTCATCGTCAACCTCCTCAACGCGGAGCGCTACTGTCTACTGACTACTGCTTTTCCCGTGCAATTTCTTCCAAGCCTCAAGGTACGGCGCGGCCTTCGGGTTCTGTTCGTTCCAGCGCGGCTCCTGCGCGGAGTCGGCGAGCGCGAGCGCGGCGGCGCCGACGGTGCGGACGACGCGCGTCATGTTATCGAAGTCGATCTTCTGCCACTCGTCGCCGACCGCGTGGTAGTCGGGGAAGTCGAAGGCGACTCCGGCCGTGTGCGCGGGCACGCCGGAGTCTGCGAGCGACTGGTTGTCGCTGCGCGAGAAGTACGCGTCCGACTTCGTCGGGTGCTTGTAGACGCGCACGCCCTCGGCCTCGCCCGCGCGCTGCAAGGCGGCTCCCACCTCCGAGTAGTCGAAGCCCGTCACGGCGAGCGTGCCCACCTGCGGCCCCTCGCTGTCGTCGGTGCGCCCGATCTGCTCAATGTTCACCTGCGCGATGGTCTTCGCCAGAGGCACGAGCGGGTGCCGCGCGTAGTAGCGCGAGCCGAGCCCCCCCGACTCTTCGCCGAAGAAGGTCAGGAAGAGGATCGAACGCTTCGGCCGCGGGCTCAACTTCGAGAGCGCCGACGCCAGCTCGATGACGCCGACGGTGCCCGAGCCGTCGTCGTTCGCGCCGTTGTAGATGCAGTCCTCCTTCGACGCGTCGCAGTTGTCGCGCACGCCGAGGTGGTCGTAGTGCGCCGAGACGATGACGTACGTCTCTTTGAGCGCGGGGTCGGAGCCGCGCAGTAGCCCCGCGACGTTGCGCACCTTGACGGGCAACTCGGACGGCGCGGGGACGCGCACGTCGGCCGCGGCCTGTGTGGCGGCCGCGGGCAGAGAGTCGTAGAAGCGCGCGGCCGCCGCGCCGTAGACGAAGATGACGGGCGCGGTCTGCGCGCCGCCTAAGCCAAGCTCGGGAGCGTTCCGCCCCGCGCCGCGCTGTTCCGGGTCGAAGATGCGCGGGGCTCGCCCGCCGCGCGCGCGCTCGCTCCGGCGGTCGAAGACGAGGACGAGCGGCGAGCCGAGTTGCCGCGCGCGCGAAAGGAACTCGTTCTCCTCGCGCAGCAGTTGTTGCGCGCGCCCCATGTCGCCGCGCGGGAAGGCCGGGAACTCCGTGACGACGACGCGCCCCTCGACCTGCTCGCGCGTGAGCGCGGCGGGCGCGTTCGCGTAGTCGAGCTTGAAAAGCCGCGCGCCGCTTAAAGAGAGATCGCCCTCCGGCTCCCAGAATTTGAAGCCGGCGAGGCTGAAGCCGACGCCCAACTGCTCGGGCGTGACGGCGGGCGCAGATGTGGAGACGCCCGAGAAGCTGAGGCGGAAGGCGGAGGCGTCGCGCGTCGAGAGTTGCCAGTTCGCGGTCTGGAAGTAACCGTCGTCGCCCGCCGGCTCAAGCCCCGCGCGCCGGAACTGCGCGGCGATGTACTCGGCGGCAACGTCGAGGCCGCGCGAAGGCGTCTTGCGCCCTTCGAGCGCGTCCGAGGCGAGGAACGACAGGTGCGCCTTCATGCTCTCGGCCGACACCTGCGCGAGCGCCGCGCGCCCGCGCGCAGGCTCGACCTTCACCCGCGCCGCACGCGTCCGCGGCCGCCTCTGCGCCGACACACCACACACGCCGAACAGCACGACGGCGGCCAGCGCGCCCCTCGTCAATAACAGGCTTGTCTTCCTCGTCCTCATTCGACCCTCACGCCGCGCCAGAAGGCGACGCGGTCTTTAATCTCCTTCGCGGCCTCCTTCGGCTCCGGGTAGTACCAGGCGGCGTCCGCGTTCACGTCCTCGCCCACCACCACGTTGTAATAACTCGCCAGGCCCTTCCAGGGGCAGGTCGTGTGCGTCGCGCTCTCCCGAAAGTGCTCGCGCTTGATCGAGTCGGCCGGGAAGTAATGATTCCCCTCGACGACCACCGTCTCGTCGCTCTCGGCCAACACCGCGCCCTTCCAAGTTGCCTTCATCGCTCATTCCCTCCTGATGTTTTCAGCCGCGCGTCAGTTGCCGGTACTTGATGCGGTGCGGCTGCGTCGCATCTTCGCCGAGCCGCTGGCGCTTGTCCTCTTCGTAGTCGGAGAAGTTGCCTTCGAACCAGAAGACACGACTTTCGCCTTCGAAGGCGAGGATGTGCGTGGCGATGCGGTCGAGGAACCAGCGGTCGTGGCTGATGACGACGGCGCAGCCGGCGAAGTTCTCCAACGCCTCTTCGAGCGCGCGCATCGTGTTCACGTCGAGGTCGTTGGTCGGCTCGTCGAGGAGGAGGACGTTCGCGCCCTCCTTCAACATCTTGGCGAGGTGGACGCGGTTGCGCTCGCCGCCCGAGAGCGCGCCGACCTTCTTCTGCTGGTCGGAGCCGGAGAAGTTGAAGCGGCCGACGTAGGCGCGCGAGTTCACCTCACGCGGCCCGAGCTTGACGATGTCGGAGCCGCCGGAAATCTCCTCCCAGATGCTCTTCTCGGGGTCGAGCGTGCGCGACTGGTCAACGTAGCCGAGTTGCACTGTCTCGCCGACGCGGATACTTCCGGCGTCGGGCTCCTCCGCGCCCGTGACCATGCGGAAGAGCGTGGTCTTCCCCGCACCGTTCGGGCCGATGACGCCGACGATGCCGCCCGGCGGGAGCTTGAAGGTCATGCCCTCGACGAGCAGGCGGTCGCCGTAAGCCTTCGAGACGCCTTCGGCCTCGATGACGACGGCGCCTAAGCGCGGCCCGGCCGGGATGTAAATCTCAAGCTCGCGCGCGCGCTGCTCGTTCTGCTGGTTGAGCAGGGTTTCGTAAGAGTTGATGCGCGCCTTCGACTTCGCGTGGCGCGCCTTCGGGGCCATGCGAATCCATTCCAGCTCGCGCTCAAGCGTCTTCTGCCGGTCGGACTCCTGCTTCTCCTCGCGGCGCAGGCGCTCCTGCTTCTGTTCGAGCCAAGAGGAGTAGTTGCCCTTCCAGGGGATGCCTTCGCCGCGGTCGAGTTCGAGAATCCAGCCCGCGACGTTGTCGAGGAAGTAACGGTCGTGCGTGACGGCGATGACCGTGCCCGCGTACTGCTGCAAGTGCTGTTCGAGCCACGCGACCGACTCGGCGTCGAGGTGGTTGGTCGGCTCGTCCAGGAGGAGGATGTCGGGCTTCATCAGCAGCAGGCGGCAGAGCGCGACGCGACGCTTTTCACCGCCCGAGAGAACCTTCACCGGCGTCTCTCCCGGGGGGCAACGGAGCGCATCCATCGCCATCTCAAGCCGCGAGTCCAAGTCCCAGGCGTCCTGCGCGTCGAGCTTCTCCTGCACCTCGCCCTGACGTTCGAGGAGCTTGTTCATCGCGTCGTCCGACATCTCCTCGCCGAACTTCGCGTTGATCTCGTCGAACTCTTTCAGGAGCGAGACGGTCTCGGCGACGGCCTCCTCGATGGTCTCGCGGACGGTCTTCGACTCGTCGAGCTGCGGCTCCTGTTCGAGGTAGCCGATGGTGTAGCCGGGCGAGAGCACGGTCTCGCCCGTGTAGCCCTTGTCCACGCCCGCGATGACGCGCAAAAGCGTTGACTTGCCCGAGCCGTTGAGGCCGATGACGCCAATCTTCGCGCCGTAGAAGTAGGACAGGTAGATGTCCTTCAGCACCGCGCGCTTGTCGTAATGGCGGCTGACGCCGACCATCGAGTAGATGATTTTGTTGGGCTGTGTGCTCATTTCGCCGAGGGTAATCCTTCTTGGTTTGTTACGGGTTTGAGACTTAAGGTACGACAGGCGTGGGGGAAAGGCAAAAGGAGGTAGACAGTAGACAGTAGACAGTAGCCGCTCCGCGTTGAGGTTGTTGACGATGACAGCCGCGCTGTTCGTCAATGAGAATGTATTACTACTGGCTACTGTCTACTGTGCTTTCACTTCAATCACGTTGTTGACGTTCCCGGCCTCGTCCTCGGCCGTGTCGGGGTTGGAGGGGTCGAGGAGCCAGTCGCCGTCCACGATGAACTTGTACTGGTAGACGCCGGGGTCGAGGTCTACGCGGCAGACCCAACCGCCCTCTTCGCGCGCGAAGAGGAGTTGCGACTGGCTCCAGTTGTTGAAGGTGCCGGTGAGGACGACGAGCGAGGCTTCCGCGTAGCCTTTGAGTTTGAAGGTCGTGTTGCCCTTCGCGCTCGGCGGGGGCAGCTCCACGCGCCGCGCCGTGTAAGGCTCGCCCTCGTAGACGAAAGTCAGGCTGACGACCCGCCCCTCGTCGTCGCGCCCGAACCTGACGGGCGTGCCCGCCAACTCGTCGGTGAACGTGTCCCTCCCCTTGCGCGCCAGCCGCCGCCGCTTCACGTTCGAAGGCTTCATCCAAAGCTCCACGCCCGCCGCCGACACGTCCAGCGTCGAGACCGGAATCAGCCCCACCTCCAACTCGTACCGCCCCGCGTAATCCTTCAGCGCCTCCGCCTTCTTCGCATCGGCCTTCGCCGGCGCCTGCGCCCATGCCGCGCCCGCGGCGGCGAAGTGTAGAGCGAGCGTGACGACAAGCGCCCGCCGCGCGAGAGTCATCATCATCTTCCCCTTGCATAAAACGCTGAACGAGAAACGCTGAACGATGAACTGTAGGCAGCTTGTCTTTCGGTTCATCGTTCAGCGTTCCTCGTTCAGCGTTCCACGTCAGTACTGCCAGTTGACGTTGACGAAGCCGGTGCCGCTGGCGGGCACGGTGTAGCTGTGGTTGGAGCCCGCCTCCCAGGTGACGGTGCCGTTCGCGGCGATCTTGATGAACTTGAACTGGATGGTCTGCCCAGCGGGGACGCTCGCGGTCAGGAACCAGTTCGGGTAGCTGGGCGCGAGCATCGGGCCGACGGCGATGTCCCACGTCGTCCCCCAGTTGCCCAGCTCGACCGTATCGCCCGTCAGGAAGATGTAGTCTCCCGTCACGGTCGGGCTGGCGTTGAAGACGGTGAAGGTGACCGGGATGAGCTTCGCCTTCAGCACCGTGAACTGGATGCCGTTCGAGACCTGGCTGGACGAGTTCGTGACCGTCACCTGGTAGCTGCCGTTCGTCACCGCGGGCACGGTGGCGACGATCTGCGTCGCAGACCAAGAGTTGACGGTCGCGGTCGTCGTCCCGAACTTGACGGTGCCCTGCGTCGCCCCGAAGTTCTTGCCGCCGATGGTCACCTTGACGCCGGGCTGGGCCGCGGTCGGGCCGATGGAGCCGATTTGCGGGAGGCCGCCCGTCTCGGTCGCCTGCCAGACGGCGACGCTGCCCGCGGGCAGAGAGAAGGCCGCCACGGGGTTGTTGCCGCCCGTCCCCGAGGTGACGTTGATGTTGACGCCCGAGAGCAGGCCCGTCAGGTAGTCGTTGTACGTGCCGACGGGGAGCGACGTGTTCAGCCCCGTGACGTTCGCCGCCGACGCGCCCTTGTTGATGGCGACGAGGACGACGTTGCCGTAGAACTTCCGCTCGTAGATGTACACGTCGTTGTTCATCCAGCGCTGCTGGTGCGAGCCGTAAGGGACGGCCGTGTTGTTGCGCCGCAAGGCCGAGAGGCGGCTCGTCAAGGTGTAGGCGGTGGTCGTCGTGCTGAAGGAGTTCATGATCGGGCGGTTGTAGGGGTCGCCGC